>NZ_RCSQ01000129.1:0-7771 GCF_004103255.1 Pseudoalteromonas sp. PS5 | reverse complement strand
CTCACAGGCCGTTGTATTCGAGACGACAAGCGAGGCTATATCTTTGAATCTCAGCCCATACTCACTCGACTCAATATAGAACCTGAGAACTGGATAAAACTCACAACACAGTTTTCACGTGTATTCCACGGTGCAGTGGGCCGAGAGCGAACAATAACCACTTACTGTGAAACACTGCAAAAACGACGACGAACAAACCTAACAAACTGTGAGCGCTTGTTGGCTTAGTAAAACTCACATTCTCAATTCTCGAATTTCTTACAGCTGAATTTACAGCGCTTTGTTGTGCGCGATAACCCGGTTTTAGTGTAGAGATACGCTCAAGTACTAAAAAATAACCTATCGATACACGCTTTTGACCAAAGTGATGGAAGTGCTTTCATACATTTTTACTTTACGTCCTCAGCTTGGATATTAATAGTGTGATGGGTGTCAGGATATTATTAGGATATCTCAGGATATTAGTGTGGGTGTCAGGATATTAGGATAGTATTAATAGTGATGGGTGTCAGGATATTAATACTCTCAGGATATTAATACTTTACGTCCTCAGTTTGGATATTAATAGTGATGGGTGTCAAGATATTAGGATATTAGGATATTAGGATATTAGGATATTAGGATATTAGGATATTAATAGTGTGGGCAGCATCTGGAAGGCATGTTGTAACTAATATAAGTCAGTCGATTGCTAATAACTCAGCTATTGGTAACGTCGTAGTCTCAGGTAATGTAACTAATCTAGGGCGTAAACTATTAGCACTGGTAGAGTTAGAAACTTACTCATAACAAGCGTTTTATAGTGACTCGCAATGTTCGGCAGCTTCGTTTCGCTCAAGTATAGCCAAGCGCTGTTCACACCTTAACTTGCTTGTTTGCCCATAGAAGTTTTTATACGAAGTTCGTCTAGTACAGCCGACGTCCTAAAACGTTTCTGTCTAAATACAAGTTAGGTGAGCACCTGTTGCCGCAATTGGATTTAAGATATGACATTGCTGTTGAATGGCCGAGTTTGGCACTTATATCTGATTAAGCCCTAGTAGATAAAGTTAAGACTTATTATCCTTCAGAATGAAGATGAGTAATTAGGATAAGCCAAGGCTTGACCCTAATTCTTTTAGTGTTGTGGCTGTGGTGGGAAGTTTGCCAGTAACTCCGAGATGGTTTTGTTTATCGACTCTGTTCTTTTTTCTGGTGACTGGTGGCTACGTAAACGGCCTTCTTTCGCACCGCGCCATATCAGTTGGTTGGACGCTTTATCTATCATGTCTACAACTAATGTGCCCACTTCATACTCACGGGTTGTAGTTTGTGTTTGCCAGCCAAATCCCCAGTAATTCCAACGCGCACCATAGGTGGTGTGTAAAGAGTCCGATTCAATCTTGGTATCCACTGAAGCATGGTAATTAACCAATAAGTCAGCCGACTGCGGATCGGTGAGGGTGAAACCCTGTTTACTCATTTCTTGTTGAATGGCACTGCGGATCCGCTTTTCCATTAAGTCATTCACTTGATACTCACGGCCTTCATTTTTCAAATCGGCTTCGGGCGACCAGGCATAGGTTTTGTAGTTAGCGAATTGTACAGACTTGTCATAATCCCAATCAGGGGTTTTGGCGCAGGCCGCTAACATTAACACCAAAGCGGCGATAACAATATTCTTAAACATGTGTCTTTACTCCTTAGTGGGATGTTTACTCTACCTTAACGTGTTAAGCTGTTAATTGATAGAGACAAAGCATCCCTTGATCATTGCCTCTAAGACCTTAACTTGGAATTAATGTTCCACCTCTATCCAATCTTTTTCGTCTACCCAGTTTTGGCTTCCATGTGCAACACTTCGGATAGGTACCAAGTAGTCACAGCTGATCTGTGGTTTAACCGAAGCAAAAATAGGTACAAACCCAAAGCTTAGCGCAGTTTCGATGATGGCTTTTTGGTTTTGTGGGTCTATATCTGCGGCTTCATCTATGTAAATAGGGATACGATACATCGCTTGCTCTTGATCAGATAATAGGTAGCGAATAAATAGCATGCCACATAAAAGTTTGATTGTGATCCGAGTACCGTTTGAACCTGCCGAGTCAATTTTATCAAAGTGCTCGGTTTCACCCGCACGGTTGACGACTTCAAAGCGAATATCAAAGAGATCGGTGAGTGTCAATCCCGCTTTATCACTTGCAAGTTTAATGATGTGATCTTTCGCCTCGTTAACCGATTTTTCTGAGCTCGGCTGCTCGCTCAGTAGGTCTAAGCTTTCGCCTTTTTCGTATAAATCTGACGTGCTAATAATAGTATCTATGCTATCGACTAACATTTTACGAGGGATCACATTGATCTTAAACGCCTGCAAGTTAGAGATCCGATGCTGGCTTATACCTTTATTAAAACTGTTCATTTCACGACGTAAGCGCTCTAAGTCTTGACGCAGTCCTTTGATGGTTGCAGCCACCTCAGTGAGCGCGACACGTGCTTGTTTATCGACAGCATCTCGCTCGTTATCGAGGTTGTGATACGCGCTGATCAGTTTTTGGTACTTAGTGTTAGCGTCAGATTCGTTTTCAAACTTAGTGATCCCCGCATTGTAGATATGCAAGTAGGTATTACGCACGTTAACGTCTAAGTTTCTAAGTTCATTACATTCTTTATTAAACTGATGGATCACCTCTGACAGGTTATCAAAATCCAGCGTAATTTCGATTTCGTACGGTGCCAGCTTACCCGAATATAGATCTAGTGTGTGGTCGATACGCTCTGACTTCACTTGCTTTAGGCGGTCGGCTTGGCGCACTAACAAGTCTTGCTTGCTTTTAATGATGGAGCGGCGGTCTGAAATTGAACCAGCATTACGTTGAATATCATGTAAATATTCATCAACTTGCTCTCGTTCCATCTCTAGCTGCTCTTTGAGGGCTTGTTGAGCATCGACCGATTGCAACATGGTTTGATATTGCTCAAAGCGTTTCATGGCCGCTTCGGTAGCCATGAGCTCATCATAAAGCGCATCTCGCTCTTTTTGTTTTTCAGCGACGTTTGCCGCAACTTCACGCTGTTGCTTTAAGTCATTAAGCGATTGTTGCAGTGACTCTAGCTGTGCTTGCAGCTGGGCTTTATTCTCACCGCTTTGCATTTGCACTGGACTGAGTTTTTTCAACTTAATAGTAGCGCCAGGTACTTTAAGCTCTCCACCTTGAACTGATTTAGACAGTGACTCTAAAAACGCGCCAAAGGTATCTTCGTCGGTGATGCTAATTTCACCCTGAGAAGTGGTTGAAAACGATAACAAATCTGGATTTAAAATTCGTGATATCTCTTCTACTTCTTTTAAAGACAGATCTTCACGCATACGAGTAAACAAGTTGAACTCAAGATTCTTGAGTTGCAGTTTTAAACTCTTAATTTGCTTTTGCGTTTCGTTGATACGGAAATCAAGAGTATGCAGGCTTTGCCCCTGTGCACTATTGATAGAGAAGGAAAGTTGCTCATATTCCTTTTTCAACAGCGTTAAATTGGTTTTAAGCGTTGCATGATTGGTCAGTTCAAATTCACGTTTTAACGCGTGGAAATCGGTAAACCATTGCTCTATTTGGGTTTGCTTACGCTCGATATCGCGAGACTGTTGGACGTACAGCTGCTGCTTAGACTCAAATTCACGCTTCTCTGCTTCGATATCTTCCAGCTGTGTTGCTAATTCTGCAATTTGCTCGTTGTGATAGTTATCATATTCGACCAAAGCTAAATCTAGTTTTGGTGCGTATGCCGCCAATTTACCTTTTAACACAGCCTCATTTTCAAGCATTTTCTCAAGGGCTGAAATTGGCTCTTGCATTGACTCCAGCGCATTTAGCTCACGGCGAGCGCGGTTGACTTTATCAAAAGCGCGACGCCAGACTTCATAAAAGTCGACTTTCGAGTTCGACATATGGCGTTCGAACACCTTGAGCATAAAGCGTTTTACGTCTTGCGCGCCGAGTTTATGCAGATTCAAAATACGGCGGAATATTTCTTTATATACAGGCGCATCTTGGACATTATTCAGTGGGATCATCTTCAGGTTGATATCACCATCAAATGGCGTGGCTCCGCCTGTGAGTAGGGCATTGAGTTCTTGTGCTTTTAGCTCTACAGGTTTTAGCTGCTTTTCCTGCAAATGATTAAATAGCTTAGTGTACTTGATGATACTTTTACCTTGGGTGTAATCATCAAGATTCAGCTTGCCTTGATAGCAAAAAAACTGGTGTGCGTAACCGGCAATTTTGCCAAGGCCTGCAACGCCAATAACGACATCGCCGTGAGGGAGGTTAGCTTCTAGCAGAATATAGGATTGATCTGATGAAAAATAGAACTTACGCGTTTCCTCTAAATCGTGACCGTCCCACTCTGTCAGCCTTAAATCGTTGATAAGTGGGAACTGCAAGGCATTGATCACTGAGCTTTTACCAGTGTTATTAGGCGCACAGATAGATGCACTTTTATCCAGAGGAATGACACACTTCGCATATCCGGCGGTATTTAATAATGCTAGTTTACTTAAGCCGTACAACTGCTCGCTCATAGCTCGTCCTCAATATCATATTGTTCTTCGTTTACTTCCATTAGCGCGTCAATGTAGCGATAAATCGGTGCAAGTAGCATAAAGCCTTGCTCAACCTCACGGGCAAGACCCAGTCTTACCATACGCAAAAATACGTCCTTTCTAAGATCTGAACCCGAAAAAATCTCAAGCTGATCAAACAGGTGCTTATTGAGTTGTACTATGGTCTGCATTAGCTCCAAATCACAGCTTTCATCAAATAGTACGCGAAGCGGATCTTTACCTTGGTTGGCGTAGTGCTCGATCAAGATATAAATGGTTAGGGCTATCGCCCGGGAGATTTTCCCCATATTTGGCGTGCTTTCATCACTTGCTAGGTAATAAAAGCCTCTAGCATCATGTTGTAAGTCATGGCCTAGTGCAGCAAATAACGCTTGATAGCTTTCTATTTGCTGGTCTAGCTCTTGCCAAAGAGTCGTGTCTTGTTCGCTAATGTGATACCCGCTCACCAGTTTCTTGTTGATGGCTTGGAGCTCATTGAGCATATCTAAATTAATTGTTGTCATCATGCTAATCTTGTTTTGCTTTGGCACTAAATGGATATAAAGAAAAAGTATGTGATGCGATAGTGATCTTACTTTTTTGCTGCTCCTGACTTAAGGTCAAATCTGATTCGTTGATCAGCTTTTGATAAAGGAATAGCATTTCGTCTGCTTCAAGATCAGGATAGCTATCGCTTAAAAAACCCAGAAGTGCTTGGCGCTTTTTACTTGTTTGTTGAAATCTTGTTTTTACTGCATGGTAATCTGGGATGGTTGGGCTTTGATATGCAGGTACATCGTCGTGATCGGGCAGCTGATACTCTTCATGCTCAAATTCAACAAGACTTGCCATATAAGCCACCATGTGACGCTTTTGCCCAAGATTAAAACGTTGAATATCTGAAACAAATTCTGGTTGAACTGGTGAAAGTAACCGGTCAACGCCGCGTTTTCTAATTTGTCCAAGGACTTTAGAGGCTTGTCTTGTAATGAGTGTATTACGGCGCAGCTCCTCTCTCAGTGGCATTAGTAGGTCGGCGCTGCGGCTTAAGCTCTCTCTACCAATGAGGTGCATATCTAAAATTCGTGTTCTGAGTTGCTCCAGCATACGTTTATCTGCAGCGCCACGGCCCAATTGTTCAATCTCGTCAATTTGTTCACTGACCTGAAGCTCTATCTGATCAAAGCAGCGTTGGAACGGGCCATGAATATCGACCATTTCCAACATCGGCTCGATATATTCGTCAAACGCTTCCAATACCGCTTTATACCTCATGCCAAGAGACAGCGTGGAGGTGTCAGACTTAGCTTGTTCAACCAAGTTCATGATAGCGCTTTCGTTATGTTCGAACAGCTTAACAATTTTACGAACGCGTTCGTCCATAATTCGACTAAAACGGCGTAGTTCAGAGTAATCGGCTTCTTCACCAGCTTGCGCTATGCGGTTGCCCAGACGTTCTAGGTCTTTTATCAAAACGGTAATTTCTTCCGCTAAGCCTAGGCTCTCTTCTTGCAGTAAAAAGCTTGCAAAATCAGCAATCGCCCGATTGATCTCCAGCTGGGAAGACTTTGCTAGTGGAATAATTATTTCTTGTTGGAGTAATCGATTGGTTTCTTTATAAATTCGCTCACTAGACCAGCTAGGGTTTTTCTGTTTTAGGATGTTTTGTACATCTTTAAGACTGAAATCAGCGAGCTTAAATCGTTTAAAAAGTAACTCCAATACGCTCCAGTGCTCATTTATTGTATTTAATAATTTTTTTGCTGGGATCATAACTTTCCAGTAGGTAATAGAGAAGTTACATTACTACTTCATCAATTTGTCACAAAATGTTTATCGTACGTAGCATGGGAACTATGATGGTGCTAGAATCCGCCGCGAAAACGAACCCACCCTTTGTTACATTTAATTACAGGTTGTTTACGCATTATGGTTACGCCCATTATTCTAACCCTGATAGCCATCGCTTTTATACTGATCGTTATAGAAGATATTATTCATGTAAACAAGGCCAAAACCACGCTTTTTTTTGGTACTTTATGCTGGATTATCGCCTTTATCTCTCCAATTCATGGTCAAAGCCCAGAAATTGTACAAATTGAGCTAGATCATAACATCCTAGAAATTGCCACATTATGGCTGTTTTTGATGGCGGCGATGACATTTGTTGCCTACCTAAACTCTAAAGGATTCATCCAAAATATTGTTCACCGGATCATGCCAACCCATATTAGCGAACGCAAGCTAATGTTTTTAGTTGGTGCCTTTGCATTTGTGTTTTCTTCAATATCGGACAATATTACCGCGACGCTTATTTCATTAGCTGTAGTCATGTCTTTAAAACTAGACCCGAAAAAGCTAATAAAATATGCGACCTTAATTATATTTAGTGTTAACTCCGGCGGCGTGTCTTTGATCACTGGGGATGTTACTACTTTGATGATATTTTTGGCCGACAAAGTCACAATCCCTGATCTTTTATTGCTGATCATGCCGTCTATGTTGAGTGTATTCGTGCTGGCTGCCATGCTTTCTATTGGTATGAATGAAAAAATTACCTTTGAAAAGGCTGAATTACGCAGAATTGAAAAGACCGACATTACCATTGCACTTATTTTCTTATCGACGATTTTCGCAACATTGTTCTTGAGCGTTCAATACCATGTACCGCCAATGTTGACTTTCCTATTTGGCCTGTCCTTGATGTTTTTAATGGCACAATTTTTAATGCGCAAAAAGGACGTGAATAAAAAAATCATCGACTATATTCGTGAAATTGAATACGACACCTTGTTGTTCTTTGTTGGTGTATTGCTCTTAGTTGGTGCGTTAAAAGAGGTTGGTGTACTGTCTAAGTTTACTGATTTATATCTATACCTTGCGCCAGAGTATGCAAACTATTTGGTGGGTTTGATGAGTGCTGCGGTCGATAACGTGCCATTAACCGCTGCATTATTAAAAGCAGATATTACCATGACCCCTTCACAGTGGTTGACTTTTACCTATGCAACAGGGGTAGGTGGTTCCATGCTTATCATCGGCTCTGCGGCAGGGATCATTGCGATGAGTAAGGTCAAAGCGTTGACTTTTTCAAGTTATCTCAAAATGAGCTTCTATCTACTTATTGCTTACACTGTCGGCTATAGTGGGGCATATTTCGCAGGCCAACTTATTTAACCCGAGATCGGTTTAAGC
>NZ_RCSQ01000128.1:0-1339 GCF_004103255.1 Pseudoalteromonas sp. PS5 | reverse complement strand
GTATTAAGACTAATTGGTATAAGTACAAGTAAATATTGCAATATGGCGAAAAGAAAACATCAAGGTAAGCCTGCCCCATCAGATAGAAATTTTGGTGAACTTACACATAAGTTTAAAAATAACATCTATGGAACCAACAAAGGGAAGATCAGAGAGGCGGTGTTACAGCGAGACCTGCATGCGCAACTTGACTGGCTTGGTCACGCAACTGATAAACGGGTGCTCGATGTGGGAGGAGGTCAAGGACAGTTAGCACTTTACTTAGCCGCGCTTGGGCACCATGTTACCGTTATCGATATCTCTGACGAGATGCTTGAACTTGCCAGAATTCGGGCAAATGAAGCGGGACTGTGTGAGCGTATGCGCTTTATCCGTGCGCCATTACAAGAAATAGCACAACTGAGCTTAGGGCAATTCGACTTGGTCATGTGTCACGCAGTACTAGAATGGCTAGTTGACCAACGAAGTGCTATTGATTTACTCAAAGCGCAAGTGTCACCAAGTGGAGCACTTTCTTTGATGTATTTCAATCACGAGGCACATTTAATGGCAAACATGGTCTACGGTAACTTTGATTATGTGCAAAAGGGGCTCAAGGTTAAACAAAAGGTAGGGCTCAGCCCAAATAACCCAATCAAACAAGCTGACATGGCGGCTTGGCTAGAAGCAGCTAAGCTAACTATCGCGCAAAAAACCGGTGTACGCTGTTTTCATGACTACTTAAGAGAGCTTAACAAGGCTGATGATGATTTTGATGCTTTGCTTGAGTTAGAGCTTAAATACAATCGCCAAGAGCCATACGCCTCTATTGGCCAGTATACTCACCTGATGTTAATACCAATTAATTAGTCGATTCTGAATATTGTTGTTTTGATGCTTAGATTGGCAGTACAAGATCAGTCCAGCCTGAGCATCATCTTTATCGACAGGTTATTACGCAGCGCTTTTCGCTGCTAATAACTGATATAAAATACAGGCATAAAAAAGCCGCAGTTGAGCTAGGATTTTACGGCAGTTTTGGCCTACGCCTGCAAGCACTGCGTTAAGCCTGTCACCGAGTTTTCCTTTTAAGCGATTAAGCCCCAAGTGACCATCTTGTTTCATATGCCCGATGATTGGCTCTATCGCATTGCGTCGCTTGAGTTTTTTCTTAATACTCGGCGTCACACCGCGCTTTTGCCCAGCAATATACACATCATAACGTTCTGCAAAGTGCCCGCGATAACCTCTATCTACAAAACAGTTGTATGGTCTTTTATCCGTGACGTTTTCTACTATTTTCAACGTTTCCCATAACGTGTCACCATCATAGGGATTGCCGTGCATTGCATGAGCGCAC
>NZ_RCSQ01000127.1:0-16897 GCF_004103255.1 Pseudoalteromonas sp. PS5 | reverse complement strand
TCCTTCAAATTGAGCAAGTATTGAGTCAAATTGGTATAACATACCAGCACAGCGGCTGGTATGTTTTATTGACGTACTTTGCCATTTAAGCTCGGCACTAGACAGCGAATGGCAGACTCAAAGCCAGCCTAGCGCTAATTATTTCAGTCGCCATAACGTCAGCTGGCAACGCTCTAGCTCCACTTTGCGAGCATTTTTAGCAAAGGCAGACATGACTTCATCTTGCGCAACTAACTCAAAATCTCGGCCTAGCAAAATCTCTAAGCCATCACGCCCTGTGACATTTTCGCCACTCACCTTATAACCGCCAAGCCAATTTTCTGATTCAGTCAACGATTTGTCCCACTGATAGGCTGAGCTGATAGCCAAAATACCACCTGAATTTAAACGCGATTTAATTTGATTCAAAAAGGTTTTAGGTGAGTATAAGTATTCCACTAAGCGATGACACAAAATCAAATCATAATCTGCAAATTGTGGCTTAAGGTTGTGGCCATCTCCCTGACAAAAATGAATACGCTCGCTCAGTTCGTTAAAGCCTAGCTGCTTTGTAGACACCTCATGAAAGTCAACTATTTCACCCTCAATTTCTGTGGCAAAGCGCACTGGCGTCCCGTCTTTTAATGCTAACGCATGCTGGATATTACGAGCTGTGAAATCAATACCATCTACTTGACTAAAATATTGAGCAAGCTCAAAACTCGCACGACCAACAGAACACCCAAGATCAAGTGCTTTATTTGTTTGACCTTGATAGTGTTTCATTAAGTGCGACACAACGCTTTGCAACGGGTTGTCAAAATTCATAACCGGTTTACCGTAGTGGCTTAGTAAGTCATTGGCTACATCCACGTCCATTTCGCATAAGTTCACTTTTTGCACCGGTACGTCTGGACTGTCACTTTCAATGTATCTAAATCCTGCATGCTGGAAGAAGTGCCGTCTAAACGCATAGCGAGAATCACGAACCGCTTCGTTACCCGTTGAGATCCACGAACCACCTTTGATCAAATTGTGTTTACCGTCAAAAGTGGGAGTCGAAAAGTCATCATACAAAGGGTGCACTTTGAAACCGGTAAACGCATCAATCGGACTTTCAGTCCATTGCCAGACATTACCAATAATGTCGAATAAACCTGCCGTTTCAAAACGGTTAACTGGGCAACTTGAAGCACTCACTTCAAGGTTGATATTGCCAGGCGCTTCGCTCCATGTAGGCAGATCGGTATCTAACTTGTCACGAAGTACCTGCCACTCAGCTTCTGTTGGCAAACGTACATGAGATTCGCTTTGAGCTGATTTCCAATTACAAAATGCTTTGGCTTCAAGATAATTTACCTCTACCGGCCAATTGAGCGGAAGCGGGATCTCTTGTGCCAAGTTACGCTGCCAATAGCTCCCTTCTTTTGAAAGCCAAAAACGTGGCATTGTTGATTTTGTTGACGCCAACCACTTTTTGCCCTCGTCAGTCCAAAACTCTGGGCTTTTGTAACCACCGGCTTCAACAAATGCTAAAAACTCTTGATTCGAAACCAAGTATTTACTGGCTTTGAAAGGCGCGACGTTAACGTCTTGTACGCCATATTCGTTATCCCACCCGTACGTTTGGTTTGACTCAGGCTTGCCTAGGCGAATATCGGTTCCCGCCACAGGAACCAAAGCATTTTCCGGCGCATCGCCATGCTCGTCACACGCACTCCAACCGGGCTGGAGTGTTAAATCAGCTAGCGGTAACATGCGGATTATTACAGAAGAAGTTTCAAGGTGAATACGCTCATGTTCAATTCCCATTAAAATCACCCAAGCAAGGCTGTCTTGTGTGATAGGTAAACTGATATCCATTGAATCGATAAGTGTATTAATCAACGTATTAACCTGCTGCCGATAAGCTCTCACTTCATCAACACTTGGCCAATCATAGTTATTACTATCAAGGTCGTCCCAAGACATTTCATCTACACCAACAGCACAAGTAGACTCAATATGCGGATTAAGGCGCTGATTTATGTATTTTCCTAACATCAATTTATTGATGTAAAAACAAGCTGTGTGACCAAAATAAAAAATTAGTGGGTGTCTTAACCTTTCCGCTTTTACAAAGTACGCGTCATCATTGTTGATATTGCTAAATAAGGATTCGTATTGTTGCCAGCTATTGTTGAAGTACGCCTTAATTTGTGCGCGCTTCTTCGCCACATCATCACCCGAAAGCCAGATCGGCTTTAATGTATTTGGTCTTTCCATAAAATAATCTTCTTTAAACTTGCTAACCAGGTACACACAATGTCGCTGCATGCAGCTCTTAATCTTTTACCGATAACCTCTCACCGCACAGTGTCGCTAATACATAGCACACCCATATAGTTTGGATTTTCGCTATGTTGTACGCCAGCTACACAGCACTCAGCGATGGTTAAGCTCGATGAATGAGGTCTATACGTACGTCCATGAAGCTTAGACCACACAAATAAACTTTTTATGACCTTAACTTATTCACATTTAATTTTCACTGCCGACGGGCTTATTTTTATAAAAAAATTAACACAACAGCACTTGTGCCCAACAGCTCCCCTAGAAAGTAAAAAAGTGGCCGTCTAAACCACTTCTTTACAACATCCAAACGATGAATCGCTGTCACACCTTACTGTTCATTTTGACGGTGATCGAAGGTGAGATAAGCAATAATGAGCATATTTGCAATAAACCACAGATCTTTGATCACAAACTGCCCAAGTCCCGTCAGTAAGCTCGTGTCACTCAATGCCCCCATCGCTGTAAATAGAAAGGTCTGTGTCATCACAAACACCGCGATACAGCCAAGCCAAGCGACGATAAGCAGTGGCCGATAATTAAACCAAATACCAATTCCCAACAGTATCGCCATCAAGAGGTCGTATATACCGATTACATTTGAAGCTTCTTGAACGGTAAATAACTCATACATCCAAGACATAAAAGGTGAAGTTTCAACTAAGGGAACAATGGCTTTGGCTTCAAGCTCAAGGAACTTCATTCCACCAATCCAAAATAATACCAAAGCGACTGGGAAATAGTTCCACCAAATTAACGTCTTTTTACTCAGCTGATGGCGACAATAAAGAAAAAGAGCAATAGGTAAGAGAGCAAAATATTTTATGACTCCCTGCCCTGAGCCAATAACTGGGAACCCACCATGTGCAGCTATCCAACGATTATCAGCAAACAAAGTGACTAAAGTGAACAAGCACACAACTGCTATCGCGGCCAGTGGCAGAGGCGCTGCGATGCTCTTGCTTTGGTGCAACACCACAAAACCACTAGTTACCATTAATACAACGCCAGATAACATCCCTAGGTTAGATATAGGCATGACATCGGTGAGACCATAAAAATCAAATGCACTCGATACCGAATTGGCACCAGCACCAAATAAAAATGAAATACCAAGCAACACTAAGCTCACCACCAATAAGCTTGCAACGGAATAATCAACTGTTTTGGAATACATATCCAACCTCTTCATCTGCTATTGCATACTAGACCTTAGATATGAAAAAGTTCATTCACTTTTTTATATAGATGATGGCTATACCGCGCTTGAATTGAGCTGTGCACCGATATAAATCAAAAGGTTCTTACTCAAAGTCGAACACTTTATTAAGCAAGTCGGTATAATACTGAACATCATTATTCTCGCATTGAATAGGTACGCATTTGAAGTTAGGAAAACGTTTACAAGCTCTGCACGATATTGTCGATAAAGACTATCAACATATTTGGGATTGCTGCTGCGACCATGGTCAATTAGGTGCACAGTTTTTGCTCTCGAGTGAAGCACATATCCACTTCGTAGATGTAGTGCCTGAACTCATTGACAAAGTAAAAAGCAACTTACAGCGTTTTTTTGACACTCAAGTCTCACGCTATAGCCTATACGCTCTCGATGTTGCCAAGCTACCACTCGCCCAACATCACGGTAGGCAATTGGTTATTATCGCAGGCGTTGGTGGCGATTTAACGGCTAACTTGATGCGGGATATTTGTGCCAATTACGATAATCATATTGATTTTTTACTCTGTCCAGTGCACCACCAATATACACTGAGAAACACGCTACAAACCCTAAACTTAAATGTGGTAGAAGAGCGGCTTGTGGAAGAGAATAACCGGATCTACGAAGTGCTTTACCTGAGCACGTATAAAACGGGCAGCATGATTACTACTCTAGGTGATGCAATTTGGCAGCAAGGGGAACTATCAGCACGCTATTTAGCAAAAGTCCAAACTCACTATACCCGCGTCGCAAAAGGTAAACCTGAAGCGCAGGCTGTTTTAGCGGCGTACCAGAAAGTTAAAATATAACGGCTAACGCACTTAACCACACTAATTGAGCACCGTAACTGAGGCGCTGATACAAGCCTACGCCGCGCTTTAGCTTGTAGGCTTTTGCCAACTTGAAGCTAAAACCAATGCACATCAGTACACACGCCGTAGAAAACCACGCAAAGCCTTTTTCAAGCGGGGTTACAAACCACACCAACAATGGTGCAATAAGTAAACTTAGCAACATGACAACCCCAGCCCATGAATGAATATTACATGCCTGACTTGGAGTTGTTGTATATGGATCAGCGTCCATCGGAAAAACCCCCGCTACCGCTGTTGCTATACCGTGGCACATAATTAATACGCCGATGCTGTCAAGTGCCCAATTGCCCTGTGGATATGAGATCACATAAAAACCAAAACCGCAAAATATCAAAGCTAGTGGATAATTATTAACTCTTGGTGATAAGTCCTGTGTTGGACTACCACAGGCCCCTAGTTCACTACAAAATTGATTAACATGACTATAATCAGGGTAACGCTTGGCAGCTAGGTATACACCAGCAAAAAACCATACGCTTGCTACCACACCTAAGTAGCTCATCCATTCTTGATACACTTTATCTATCCCTGCAACATAACATCTCGCGTCATCCATTCTATACTAAATGTAATAACAAACAATCTTCTTATATTTAAGATTAATGCGAATTTACTGAACGTATTTTCCACTTTTCAAGGATAGCCTGCTGTTGGCCATTTTGACGAAGCTCTGCCAACGAGTCTTGCAAACGTTTTGCTAAGTCATCTGGAAACTTTGCATTTACAGCAAGCGCCAGCTCACTTGGAAACTGCGCTAAGATAAGCTTATGCTCAATCGCTGAAGGATCCAACTCTAAGGCGCTCAGCTCTTTTTCTAACGTTAGAGTATTCGTTAAGACAAAATCAATTCGCCCTTTAAACAAAAGGTTCCACAGGCTTTCATAATTCGATACTAGTACTAATTCATACCCTTCAGTAAAACCATGTTGTTTAAGAAATGTCTCGCTATAATAGCCCCGAATTGTGCCAGTTCGGTAGCGTTTCGCGGCATTCAGATTTTGGATAAGTGTTGGTGACTTTTTTAGTCCTATGAGCGAAGCAGACGCATGGCACATAGTCCCCAAAAATCTAAAGTGCATCTCACGAGTGGGGGTTTTTAACCAAGATAACAGCGCTACATTTGACTGACTTTCAAATTGATGACGCACTCTAGCCATCGGCATTATTTCTATTTCAGCAACTAAATTCGCCTGTGCTGCAAGTGCTTGAGCAAGGACAACTAAACCACCATCCGCTTTACCTTCAGCGTTAATAAAATGATAAGGAGGCAAATCTTCGGCCACAAAACGAACCACAGCGCGATTCTGTGCTATACATTGAGCCGAAACAAACAGCGCGATAAGCAATAATGCGACCCGAGTCATTTTATCTCTATAAGCTGAATAATCATATCATCAGTGTGCCTGTATTCACCTTATAATTCAATTTAGAGTGAACCCTAACATTGCTCATCCAACCAGCATAAAGCATAACACCTTCACACTGTCCCTTTTTAACATCAGCGACTACTCACTACTTGCGCTTTTTACTGCGGCCACTCCTTGCCAATCTTCTAGATCTTGATTTGGCTTTTCGGCACGAAACCGCCCATACAGTTCAATCCCCTGCTGATCTTCGAGAATATCCACCTGCACGCCTTTACTTTCTAATAATGGCTCATTGCCTGATGCGTTGGTAATATCTCCAACTACTACACGTTGGAAGCCACGCATATAGAGTAAAGTAGCACACACATCACAAGGACTGAGGCTGGTAAACAAGGTTGTTTTGCTAAAGTCCATACGGCCTGCATCTCTAATCGCTGAGGTTTCACCATGATTGTAGGGGTGGCTCTCTTGCACCAAGGTGTTGTGTCCTTTACCAACAATTTGATTCGTATTGTTGTCAACAATCACAGCGCCAATTGGACATCCCCCCTCATCATAGCTTTTTTGTGCGAGTAACACGGCTATACGCATAAAATCACTATCTTCAAACTTACGAGCCAACTCATCATTGATTAATACCCCAAGACTTTGAGTCGGCATATGTGCAATTGCGTTAAGTACTGCTTGCGTGATAGTTGAGTTCGCATTAAGTAATGATGTCATCTGTATTTTTTCCTTGTAATTTTAGCCATATCCTAACGCGGTAATTTGGCAAAATTATGGAGGACATAGTCACATAACTTATCTAACCAGGGTCTTACCTGCGCCAGTGGCCAACCACAATTTATACGAAGATGATCTTGGTATAAATCTCGACTAGTAAAAGCGCTACCAGGACGTATTTCCACACCGAGTGTTGCCATATATACGACCAGTTGCTCACAGTCAATATTAGGCAATTTTAACCAAAGCGCCATTCCGCCTCGTGGCGATGAAATTTTGCACGTACTCGGTAAATGTAACTTCAGATAGTCTCGATACGCGTGGCATTGTGATGCAAGCACTCGATTGAGCTCTCTCAAGTGACGTTGATAATGTCCGGTTTCGATAAAACGTGACACCGCTAATTGTAAGCAAGGATTTGGGATCCCATGGAATGCTTGTAAAACTCTACTTACTTGATTTTTGTAACGCCCAGCTTCACACCACCCTACCTGCAAACCCGGTGCTAAAGTTTTCGATACCGAGCTGCACCAGATCACATAGCCGTCTTTGTCCCACGCTTTGATGGGCAATGGCATTGTATGGTTGTGACTAAGCTCACCAAACACATCATCTTCTATAATGACAAGCTGATTGTCACTGGCAAACTGTGCCAACCATTTCTTCTGTGTAATAGATAGATTATGCCCAGTTGGGTTTTGATGATTTGCGGTGATCAAGCACGCGGAGACAGGCAGTTCCTTCACCACACGCTCAAGCTCTGCTAGATCTAGTCCCTCAGGGGTCGACGGAATTTCAATCACGTTGAGTCCCAACGCACCGAGTAATTGCAACAAACCTTGATAGCAAGGAGATGATACCACCACACAATCCCCCGCCACCGTTACCGCTTTGAGCGCAGCCATGACAGCTTGAATACAACCACTGGTCACGACAAGTTGTTCTGATTTTATTGCCAAGCCTTTTTGCTTAAAGTGGTTTTCTATACTGTCTTTTAATGCCGTAAGCCCTTTTGCATTTGGGTAATGAAAGTGGTGAAGTTGCGGTGAGTCAAAAGCCTGTTTCACGAATTTGGTGAGCCGCTGAGTTGGCATAAATTCCGGAGTTACCTGTGCGGTAGACAGCATCGTATTTAGAGTGAGAGAAGCGCTATCACCTATACGCTTGGGCGGCTTGATTTCACTATTAAATTGAGCAAAATCAATATGATTATTTGTATAACTCGGTTTGCATATATAGAACCCAGACTTGGCCTGCGCGACCAAAAAACCTTTATCCTGTAACTCTTCATACGTTCGTATGGCGGTACTCATACTCACCTTATGTTGACTTGCAAACGTGCGAAGTGAAGTCATTTTTTCTCCCTGCTGACGCACACCATTGTTGATGTCAGTAATCACCAGTTCACTCAAAGCGATAAACTTTCTCGCCATCTGTACCCCTACACTTTCACTTTTTTGTATCTGTACCTTATTTTTGCGTAAGTTACACTAAAATTCCAGTAACCGTTTCACACTAGGAATACACATGAAAGCAGCACCAAAAGCATGGCATGAATTGCCGCAGTTACTCTCTGCATTTTCGGAACTCGCCACTGCATTTATTGAATCAAGTAATAACCGACCCGTCGCAGGACAAAATATTGCGCCGCCTGAGCTCTGTCTGAGTGACTCCGGCATGACAATTGAGAACCTTGTTAAACAATTCAGTGAACACGTAGTTCCAAATCTAAGTGTCAGTACAGGACCGAGATATTGGGGATTTGTTACAGGTGGAGCAACCCCAATTGCCACTTTTGCCGATTGGTTGGTCTCGACCTATGACCAAAATGTGTCTAAAGGTGATGGCTCTATTGCGACGAATATTGAAAAGCAAACCATTCGCTGGCTAACCGAATTATTTGAGCTACCTTCAAGTTTTGATGGCCTTTTTACCACAGGAGCAACTGCTGCCAACTATTTAGGGGCAGTTGTCGCTAGGCAATTTGCAGGCCACCAGCAAGGTATTAATGTCGCAGAAGATGGTGTGTTTGATTTAGATGTTGCCGTCTTTTGCGCAACTCCACATGCCAGCATGTTGAAAGCATTAGGCCTGGCAGGACTTGGGCGCAATCAACTTATTCGTATAAAAACTCAGCCAAGTAATGAAGCCACCGATATCCGCGCACTAGAATTAGCATTAGACAACAGTCAAGCTAAAAGCAAGATTGTGATCGCCAGTGCCGCTACCGTGACAGGAACGGATTTTGATGACTTAATACAAATCCGCGCCTTATGCGACAAACATCAAGCTTGGCTCCACGTCGATGCCGCCTTTGGTATTTTTGAGCGAATTATCAATGGCGCAAATGGCCGTACTAAAGGGATTGAGCTGGCTGACAGCATTACCCTTGATGCCCATAAGTGGCTCAATGTCCCATACGACTGTGGTGTGTTTTTAACTCGCCATCTTGACTATTTAGTTGCCAGCTGTGACGTGCCAGCACCTTATTTAGTCACCTCAAAGTGTGAGCCTGATTTCTTTTCAATGGGGGTCGAGAACTCGCGTCGCTTTAGAGCGCTGCCGGTGTGGATGTCGTTACTTGCTTACGGTAAACAGGGCATTCGCCAATGGGTGGGTAAGAATATCGACCAAGCCCAGCAACTTTCTGACTGGTTTGCATGCTCACCTGACTATGAATTGGTGTACTACGGCAAGCTCAACGTGGTGTTATTCAAACCTAAAGGTCAAGACGATAGCGCCACCAAACGATTACTCCAAGCAATTAACGCAGATGGCCGCATTTTTGTCAGCCCGGGTAGCTGGCAAGGGCAAAAGGTGATCCGCGCAGCCTTGAGCAATTGGCAAACTGAGCAAGTTGATTTAGATATAGCAAAAAGCGCCTTAACTGAGATAATCAAAGCACTTTAATACCAATTTGCTCGGGTTATTTAACCTGAAGCTTGGATAAGGAATGGGCTAACTCTCGTTTTTTTGCTCAGATTATTTAGAGATGCTCTGTGCTAATGTGCGGCTATACTCTTCAAAATCAGCGTTGGCTAGATCTCCAAGCCCTGCCACACCGTGAGCAATAAACTGAGGTGGGACAAACAAGTAAGTACGTTTTTTAAATTTCCAGTGGCGTACAATGTGCTTTGCTTGATGCCTTGTTTCATCTAGCCCAACCAATGAAAACAAATCCTGCCAGTCACTTTTCGTGTCAGAGAGTGTGTCTGCAACACTTTGTGGCTCAATGCTCAACAAAATAGCCGACGTTTGCGGCACTCCCATTAATAATTCACCGATAAAGAAAATGCTGCCGCTGCGGCATAATTTTTTCTGCTCTTCAGACATGGAAGATTGCTCTGCCGCCCTTGCGCTTTGGTACTGCATGCCATTAAACATCGACTTCGCAAAGGGTAATTGTTTTTCAGAAAACTCTCGATTCAAAATATGCTGGAACAAGGCTTTTCCAAGAGAGCTTCCCACACCATCATGGCTGAAGGTTCCTTCTTCCACGTTTGTCTCTATAAACAAACCGGATCCGGCCAAGATATTTTTTACCGCTTGATAGTTAAATATCGAAAATGGTTTCCCAGTCACTGGATTTATAGTTGATGTGACCGCCTTTGTCATGGCAGCAAAAAACACACTAATATCAACAAACGCACTCTTTAAGTCGACGTCAAAGCTTTGAATGCTATCTGCCGTTGCGCATAACATAATGTTACCCGTTTCATTAAACACATAATGTTTAGTGATTGGCGTGTAAATTGGTTGCTGTGTTGCCTGTATCGGCGGCGCTGTTTTACTAAACCATTTTGAGAACATTGCTTTCTCCCAAAATTAGTTGCCCTTTTTAGCCGCGTTGTCCACAGGAGCGCTTTTTGAAGGCGGCGCAATCACGCTACGCATAGACTCAATCAGATTATTAAATTCAGGATCTGACATTGCTTCATTCAACGACGCCGCCTGTTTTACAAAAGCGGGGGGCACAAATAAATAGACTGACTTGCAGAGCGTCAATTGTATTTCTGTATGACCGCCTTTTAAACAGGGACCCGCTTGCCAAATAGATTTAACATCACTTGCATCCGCAGAGATAATAATTGGTGAGATAGAAATAGCGCCAAGCAAATATTCACACACAAAAATAATGGTGCCGACCTTTTTGTCCTGACTATCTGAGTTTGCACTAATACTGACCGAGGCCTGCCCCATACCCGCTATCATATCCATCAACGACTTACCGATAGAGGCAAGGTTACCACTGAGCCCCAATAAGGTTTGGATAAGTTGACCCGATAAAGTTACACCGCTTTGCTTGCTTTCAAACTCGATATTGCTCTCTGTCACTTTGACAAACAGCCCCGAGCTTGACACCAATTTATTCAGCGCATCATAGTCATACAAGCTAGTTCCTGCCTGCGCCATGGCTTTAGTGAGTGCGGCAAAAAACACACTCACCTCACCAAAGGCACTTTCAGCTTCTTGTGGCAACACACTGCCACCTGCTGTGCTATTGAGCGTGCTTGCGATAAATAAATTACCGGTAGCATTGACGGCAAACTGCTTGGTAGCAGGTACTTCATTGGTATTTGTTGTGGTTAAGGCTGCCGCTCTTATTTGTGCATTACTTAGTACAGTACCGGGTTGCGAGTTTGGCATAATCGTTCCTTAGAGCATGATTTGGCTGATGTTATTTTTATATTGTGTTTGAGAGCAGTCAGCTTTGTCAAAAAGCTGACAACATCAATAGGTCTTAGTGTAGCTGTATTTCAAGCGCTATGATATTTTTAATATTACTTATCACTCGTGCAATTTTGTAGCGTTACATGGCAGTTAACGCGCGTCAATATTGGTAGCAAAAATACGTCCAAACGCGCCATGCACCACTATCAGGCAAAAGATCAACATACTTAAGTTGAGCGCCAAAAACCAAATGCCAACTAATAATACAGGGTGGATAAAAATGATAAACCACCACGCTGCTCGACCCAGCTGATAAAAGCTATTACTGCTATTTTTTGTACACCCAGTAAAACGACTTTCCAATGGAAAAGTGTCCAAGCCAATGATGTGACAATCAACAGTGTCACTAATACATTGAGTAATATTCCCCCTAACATCCTAAACTCCTTATCGGATCTGCGTCAATACAAGCTAACCTGCAACAACAGATGGATTTATACCATATTTCAGGTACAAAAAAGCAAGCTCAGTTGAATAAAATTCAACCTCTTCACCACTCAAAAATAAACACAAAGCAGTTACAGTAATAGGCGAATAATTTCACAAGGAATACAACATGTTTAAAACCTTAATGACTGTCGCTGCGATTGCATCCCTAAATCTCGCAGTTGCCTCATCGCTCAGCGCAACACACCACGCTATTCACTATGAAGGGCGTGTTAATAAAAACTATGAAAATGGGCATGTCAGTTTTAACTGGCCAGGCACACAGCTTCACACAAAGTTGACCGGCCGGGCTTTTCATATTGCACTAAAGGGTTTCGGCGACCAATTTGACGTATTGATCAATGGAGAGTTCTCGAAAAAATTACTGACGGATCCCAGTGGCGCTACTCAAACTTTTACGCTTTTTGAAAGTACCACAGAAGAAACCGTTATCATTAAGTTGGTCAAACGCTGGGAAAACTATTCAAATAATGCACAAATCGTGAGTGTCGACGTAGAAGGAAGATTAACACCAATACAAACGGCTAAGCCTCACATTTTGTTTATTGGCGATTCAATTAGCGCTGGATTTGGTAGTGAATCTACCCAAAGGCAATGTGAATGGAGTGAAATTGTCGACTTAAGTAATGCGCGCCACGCATTTCCCTATATAAGTGCTCAGCAGTTGAATGCAAGTTTCACCCAAGTTTCATATTCTGGCCTAGGTTTGATCCGAAATTGGGGAGGCAACCAGCCTCATCATACGCTGACACACTACTATGATAAAATGTCTGCTGTATTTACTGATGACAGCAGCTTTGAAGATAAATTTCCTCAACTCATTGTAATTGAAGTGGGTACTAATGACTTTAGTACCGATCCAACCCCTAACGAGCCATGGGAGAATATCTCAGAGGTTAAAACACAATGGGTGGACACTATGGTTGCATTTACTAAACAGTTACGAGCCCGCTACCCTGCTGTGCCCATTATTTATATGCCACGCCCTGCCTACCCGTATAACTTTATTATTCCAGCAACGAATGAGGCAATAGCAAGACTCAAGCAGCAAAACATGTCTATGTTGTTTAGTCACGTCTTTGATACCCCTTTAGAGGGTTGTATTTGGCATCCAACCGCCACAGAGCATCAAAATATAGCTGATGACCTTACCACCTTTATTAAACAAATGCGGTTAATGTAGTTAAAAAGGTACTGTTCATTTGGTTAATACTGAATGTTTAGCGACAAAATCAGGGGATACTAATCAAGGTATATTTCAACTGATTGTTGACGTTGCACCGAAACACTAGGGGCAGTGACGTGTACTTGCCCCTTTGCACAACCGCAGTATATTTTATAGATTTGTTTGTACTCGACAAAGTCATGTTGGTGGTGCAGCTTTATGGTATGTACGTTTGTCGTTGTTGTCTCAACAATAACTTTTCGGTATCAAACGTTGCTATACAAAATACAGCAATTTACCAGCGACCCCTATACGAAAATAATGGGGGTCAACGGTCAGACTATCTACTTCTAGTATTATTTAAAAATAGTAACTTCAATGACAGCGGCAAGGCTTTGATTTTCAAGATATCCATAAAAATAACTTATCGCACCACTTATATCTTTTATGGTTCGAGATAAAGGCAGGAAAGTTGCAAGCCTCTACTAACTCTGATTCAATTTTTTCTGCAATTTGGAACATATTAAAAAATTCGCCCGCCATCACAGAAGCGTGATTCTTTAGCTTTTGGACTATACCTATCGCTTTCCTACACATGTACCAGTTGATGGTCTAGAAACTGTCAATTTATTGTCCTCAAGACAACGCGATAATATGAAAAGTTTCCAAGTTTCATGGAAATACGATATAAATGGCGTAAAAGTATTGCTTTTATTAACATCAAGGAGGTGCCAAATGTCATTAGCCAAGCACACACTAGACTTATCACTGACGGATAAAGTTTGGTTCAAATACGTTTCATTAAAAAACAAAAACGAATTGACTGATAAGTCTGAAGTGTCGCTCAATTCTATAGCTGCTCTGGGTATGCTAAGTGGTCGCGCTGAGTTTTTATTTGCCTTACTAGTCTTTGCCTTAGCTATCACAGCGTCGGTTGTTGATGGAGCATACCCACGCTATATTGCTTTTCCAGCATGTCTATTCGCATTTTTAATTATCTTTTTTACCAAAAGAGTCATGCTGTATAAAAAGTTCGGGTTTGGTTCTCAATGGGTTATGGATGTATCAAAAGAGCAGTTAACTATCTCATCTCAAGCAATCAAAGGAAGGGTAAGTGGCACGCAAAAAATTGCCAGAGAAAACATTAGCGAGGTTGTTTTTCACTATTTATTGTTACAGGACAAAAAAAGTGGGAAACTTAAAACTACTGCCAATTTATGCTTTGCTGAAATCTTATTAAAAGATGGAACAAAAGTAGAGCTCAATGGCACCAGAATCGGCCTTTTCGACTTACTCTACTTAATGGTATTTTTCGACTATCCCTTAGTTTATCGCAATACATCTGCAGGTGGCAGTTCAGATATCGCTATCATTTTATTACGATTACTCTCCCTTTCTGCTATCGCCGCAAGTCTTGCTAAGCTTGCGCTTAACTAACCTGATGTTTGGATCAAAGAATGTTCCAACTTGTTGTTGCTAAAGCACAGCTTACCTTTTCCTTGTTTAGCCAGAGAATTTTAGAGAAAACACCGCATTCTGCTCTCGCTAAGGTGCCAACACCTTTTCGGCAAGGAGAGTTTATACACCAATAGCCCGCTATTGGAAGTGAATTAACGCAGTTAGCGCTAAAGCAGGCTGCTAGAAAGGCATTCATTATCCACAGCTAAGGTTAACGAAACTGATTTGCGCTTGTTATTGTTTAAACTGGATAATAAGCGCTTCTCCCCTTGCGCCACCGATTTTCTTAATGGCTTCGACCATTTCAACGATTCGTTGTCGATCAAATGGATTGGTAATAGTACCTCGGACATCATCGACGATGGCCTCTAAGTACTTGAATAAACTTTCAGTTGCTTGTCGATTGCCGCTAGAACGAAAAAGGATATTTTTAAATGCTTCCAATACATTGACCATAACGTAGCCGTCTGACTTCGCATAGTTTCTAATTGGAGTAAAGTTGTCATGCAGTAGCTCATCAAAAGACGCTTCATGAATATATAAAAGTGGTTCATGTTTAGCGTGTTTCAAGGAGTAATTAACATCATAAATATCTAAACGTTGGATAAGTAAAATGCTCAGCATATCAATCGCCTTTACCGCCGTGCCAGGATCATTAATCCCAGGGCTCATAGCTTTCACTGCAATCTCTGAGATTTGTGTTAAACCATAGCGATAGTGGTCACTGATATATTCTTCAACATAAAAAATAAAGCAGCTAAGTAACGCATTACGTAATGCTTCCTGCGCACTGAGATCTTTATCGCACTTGAGAAATGGGTAACCTTTAACGGTAAAAAACCCCTGCTTCACTGCAATATATATTTTTAACTCATGCTGCTCGCATAATTGACACAGTTTATCGCTGTGCACCCCCTTAAAGTATCCTTCCTCTGTACTAGGTAAATGATACCAGCCAGAAAAATCAGGAAATTGCTCAATAGGTTGCTCTTGCTGTTTGGTAACAATATGCCGCATTTCATTTTTGGTATTCTTAAATAAGTCATTGAGTACATTATCAACCTGAATAGCTCGGGATATTGAGTGGATAAAAAACACAAAAAAGCCTAAAGAGAGCAGACCAAAAAGCAGTGAAAAGAGGACACCCAACGCGGGGATCCCGGTTTCACCATTGCCCATACCACGAATATTTATCAGCATGATAATGGCATAAATAATACTTCCGAGATAAAACCCCAGTACCAACTGATGAGACTTTCTGGTAATCAGACCGGGTAAAACTCTAGGTGACAACCCTGCGCTAGCATTGTTAAGCACAATCATCACCATAGAAAAGCTAAATACCGTCAACGAAATAATACTACCAACGAGTGTACTTAAAATTGTACGAGCATTTTCTTCACTGTCGACCAGTACAATTCCAATAAACGCCTTGAAGTCACGAATAGGAGCTGCATACTCAATAGCTGTGGTAATTAACGCAAAAATAAAGAAAGTAATAGCTAGTAAAGAGGGGTAAAAACCGATACTACTTACCAGTTCTCGATAATTTTCGGCCAACTTGCGAGGTGTGAACATGGCTATCCTTTACACTTGAAGGTTCCAATTAGCTTAACCCTGCCATCTATTTTGAGGCAAGAGAAGCTTATTTAGTGAGCGGCCCTAAATGAAAAGTGCTTAACGTGATTAACGTCAAACCTATTCCTTCAATTTACATATCTATTAAGGACACTGGTATTACCTAGCCTAGCAAGGCTGATACAATAGGTTAAGTAAAATACCCTGAGCTGCGGATAATTAATGCCTTTCTAGCAGCCAGATTTAGGCCTGTGAACGCCAAAGAAAATCTGCCTAATCTTGGATTGACGAGCTGTCTGTATGACCCTCATAGAAACATCGCGAAAAAATCAGCTTGTCTTCCGATGAAGTTTGAGTTTAACTCAGGCTGCAAAGTTAGTTAACTAAAGTATCCATGTTCAACAGCGTAACATCGGTAATATCGCACTCTGTTGTGCCATTAGTTGAAGGTACGATGAGTACCTTCTTCGCTACCTTAACAGAGCACACCACTCAGTTATGTCAGGTATTGACACTGTAGGAATGGGATATAGGCTGAAGTGATTGACGACTATTAGTATCAAATACACCTAATGCTAAAGCAATTACTGGCGCATCATCAATAGCACTCAATGTACTGCCGCAGTTAGCACAAAAAGCAAGTGATGAGTATTGTGACGAACGCCACAATTTGGGCTCTCCACCTTTTCCATCCCAACTTACTTCATCGCGCGCGAATTCCACCCATGCAAGCGTTAACGCACCGCTATGCCGCTGGCACATTTTACAAGAACATGTATGAGGGTTATGTGGTACTCCTATATTGCAATAATGCGGATCTGCCCACATAAACATCCACCAACAAAACGTTCCGCCATCCTTTTATTACCTCCTTTTATAATTAGTCGATTCTGAATATTGTTGTTTTGATGCTTAGATTGGCAGTACAAGATCAGTCCAGCCTGAGCATCATCTTTATCGACAGGTTATTACGCAGCGCTTTTCGCTGCTAATAACTGATATAAAATACAGGCATAAAAAA
>NZ_RCSQ01000126.1:0-1508 GCF_004103255.1 Pseudoalteromonas sp. PS5 | reverse complement strand
TAGTCGATTCTGAATATTGTTGTTTTGATGCTTAGATTGGCAGTACAAGATCAGTCCAGCCTGAGCATCATCTTTATCGACAGGTTATTACGCAGCGCTTTTCGCTGCTAATAACTGATATAAAATACAGGCATAAAAAAGCCGCAGTTGAGCTAGGATTTTACGGCAGTTTTGGCCTACGCCTGCAAGCACTGCGTTAAGCCTGTCACCGAGTTTTCCTTTTAAGCGATTAAGCCCCAAGTGACCATCTTGTTTCATATGCCCGATGATTGGCTCTATCGCATTGCGTCGCTTGAGTTTTTTCTTAATACTCGGCGTCACACCGCGCTTTTGCCCAGCAATATACACATCATAACGTTCTGCAAAGTGCCCGCGATAACCTCTATCTACAAAACAGTTGTATGGTCTTTTATCCGTGACGTTTTCTACTATTCTCAACGTTTCCCATAACGTGTCACCATCATAGGGATTGCCGTGCATTGCATGAGCGCACACCACAAACTGCTCTTTCAATGTTGTCGCAACACTCACTTTGACACCAAACTCATATGGCTTTGCGCTTTTTCCCTTGGCGATACATTCAACATCCGGCTCATGTAGGCTATAGAGTTTGTTTTTACTCGTTTTTTCTTGCTTTAACAGTCGCTCAGCCTGCTGTAAGGTATCGAAAAATTCCTTGCTTGGTTGCTCGGTGATTTTCCGCAAGATGTCTTTCATCACCCGTCTGAGATAGTTTTTCTGTTTTTTCAGTGTCTTCTTCATGCGTTTAAATTGCTTGGCATGGGCATAGCGCGCTACTTTTTGAGCGGCCTTAGGGCCAACTCGCTCATAACTTTGCCTAAGCACAATACCGGCTTGCTTAGCGAAGCCAGCCAGTTTATTTCGGCATTTTTCTAGTAGTTTACTGTCTGTTGGATGGGCGATATTTTTCTCCATGACGGTACTGTCTACGACCACTTCTCGCAAGCTTGAAGGCTTAATCGTATTACTTTTAAGCCCCGCATCTACCGTAAGTGACAGCATTAACTCAACGCCATCCTCACCAATTCGCTTGCGAAAGCGTGTCATCGAGCTGGGATCACAAGGCGGTTCATGCGTAAAAAATTGCATGCCACAAAAATATTGCCAATACGGGTTTTCGCACCACATGGCCACCGTGTTTTCGTCAGACAGTTTGTGAATTTGTTTCAGATATTCGAGACCCGCAAGCAAGCGGATAGGCTTGGCGCCAGCGCCTTTATCGCCATAATGCTGTTTGAACTCGACCTCAAGACGCTGCCAATCAATGAGTTTTGCCAATTTCACGAGTTCATGACGCGGTGAAACAATATCAATAAGCTCGACTTGAAACAGGTGCTTTTGTGGTGTTTGCGTGGTTGGTTTTGGTTTCATTTTTACACTCAAATTGCAATGTTTTGGTTGTGTGATTCAAAAAAGTTGCAATTTGAGGGTAGTAAGATCGTTTAGATCTTCAAGTAATTCAATAAATTAAATTGGTTTCAGGGGCG
>NZ_RCSQ01000125.1:0-10381 GCF_004103255.1 Pseudoalteromonas sp. PS5 | reverse complement strand
TTAAGTCAAATTGGTATTATAACTCAATTTCTGACGGTGCAGTGCTTGCATTGCACCACAGCCATTACTTTACTTAACCTCTCAAGGTGACTGATTTATGAGCCAAGCAGCTGCACCTATCTTAATAACTGGCGGCGCCCAGCGCATTGGACTTGCTATGGTGCATCATTTTATCGCGCGCCAACAGCCGGTCATATTAACCTATAGAACCAGGCACCAAGTGATCGATGAGTTAGAGACACAAGGCGTCACTTGTATTCATGCTGATTTTGATCAGCCAGATACAATTACCAAACTGACCACGGACATTCGCTCACGCACAAACACACTACGCGCCATTATTCACAACGCATCAAGTTGGGATTGTGAAGTCAATAACCCTGACTACGCAACCCTGTTTGACAACATGATGCGAATACATGCAAAAGTACCCTATTTGATTAATCAAGCATTAGGCGAGTTATTGGCTGCCGACGATGCCATTGGTGATGTGATCCACATTACTGATTACGTAGTAGAAAAAGGTAGCCCAAAACATATTGCTTATGCCGCAAGCAAAGCAGCACTAGATAATCTAACGCGATCATTTGCCGCCAAATTTGCACCTAAGGTCAAAGTTAATAGCATTGCACCTTCACTGATTATCTTTAACCAAGATGATAGTGAACAATACAAAGCAAAAACATTGAAAAAGTCTATCATGGGAATAGAGCCTGGGAGCAAAGAAGTCATTAACAGCGTTGAAATGATCTTAAATAGTAATTACATGACGGGTCGTACGATACAAATCGACGGCGGTCGTCATTTGAGGTAGCGCATTATGCAAGACGAATTACAACAGAGTTATAAATCAATCATAGCAGCCGTTGGCGAAGACACGGGTCGAGAGGGATTACTAGATACCCCCAAACGAGCAGCAAAGGCAATGGAGTATCTGACTCAAGGTTACCGACAAACATTGGATGAAATCACCAACAATGCTGTGTTTACCTCAGATGCAGATGACATGGTATTGATCCAAGATATTGAACTGTACTCCATGTGTGAACACCACCTTCTGCCTTTTGTGGGGCGTTGTCATATTGCTTATATTCCAAATGGCAAAGTACTTGGATTATCAAAGTTTGCACGTATTGTTGACATGTTTGCACGACGCTTTCAAATCCAAGAGCAACTTACCCACCAAATTGCCAAAGCTGTGGAAGAAGTAACAGGCGCCAAAGGGGTCGGTGTCATTGTTGAAGCTAAGCACATGTGCATGATGATGCGTGGCGTAGAAAAGCAAAACTCCAGCATGCGCACCTCGGTTATGCTTGGTAACTTTAGAAGCGACCCTAAAACACGTAACGAGTTTTTGCAGTTAGTGAAAGGATAAGTACTGTATGTCCAATGCCATCATTAAAGTAACAAATCTAAGACTTCGCACTTTTATTGGCTTTAACCCTGAAGAGCGAGAAAAAAAGCAAGATGTCGTTATCAACCTTGAGATCCACTATCCGGCGGATACGGCATGCTTAGACCACGATAATGTCACCCACGCGCTGAACTATAAAACCGTGACTAAAGCGGTTATCTCCGTGGTTGAAGAAGGGCATTTTTTGTTACTTGAAAAGTTGGTTGCCGACATTCTGTCTGAGTGCCATCGTCACGAAGATGTTACTTATGCAAAAGTAACTGTGGATAAGCCTCATGCACTCAGATTTGCAGACTCGGTTTCTTTGACTCTCGATTGGCACCGAAATAAGCGGTAAATAACGTTGCCCTTCCTTGCCTTATGACATCACCTGTAGGGCAAGGAATATCACGAGCGCATAGCGTACTCCTTTTCCAAGCGCCACTAATAAAAAGAACCAAGTAAATGACGTTCTTAAAGAACCTGCCACCACGGTCAACGGATCGCCAACAATAGGCAACCACGCAAATAACAATGAAAACTTACCATAGCGGTTAAAGTGGGCACATGCGGCATCATACTGCTTTTGAGAAATTGGAAACCACCGTCTATCCCGCCACTTGACGATAAACCACCCTAAATAATAATTCACACAGCTCCCAAGCAAATTGCCAGTTGTTGCCGCAACCCATAACCACAGCAACTCACCTTGTTGTTGTGTCACCAAGCCGCTGAGTGCTAGCTCAGAGGAGGCAGGAAGTAAGGTAGCAGCAATAAACGCAAGTCCAAATAACGAAAGATAAATCATAGTGACGAAGGTGATACCAATCTGCGTTAGTAATTAGGTTTTAAGAAATTATCCAAATGGGGCAATATACTTAAATACACGTCATACTTCAAAAATACTCACACGCTCATAGGACAAAGCATGAAAACAATAATAAAATCCTTGCTGCTTGCTACTTTGCTCACAACCGGGCTAAACGGATGCAGCACGTCTCATGAAGTACCAATTGCATCTGGGTATCAAACCTATATTCAAGTGGGCGAGCGCTTTAAACATCTAAACCTAACCGATATTAACGATAACAAAGTCGCATTTGAAGCTGAGCACAAAAAACTGGTGATATTATTTGCAACTTGGTGTTCTGACTCTCAGCGGCTATTGAACGAGTTACAAGCGTCTTCATTACTCAACATGTCAAATTTAACGATTATTGCCATTGGCCGCGAGCAAAATCAGACTACACTGAAACAGTTCAATGATACCCAAGCACTACCTATCCACTTTGTCGCTGATCCTAACCGTACGATTTACAACAGCTATGCAAATAAAGGGATACCTAGGTTAATATTACTCGATGAGCAAAATAACGTATTACAGACACTTATTGGCGAGCAGCCAAACACATTATCAAAACTACGCTGGAATTAATGAGGTACTACCATGACGCCTGATGTTGTTAGCATTCTTACCATGGCAAAAGTGATTCAAACCGCTGTGGCACCGGTGTTTTTAATAACAGGGATTGCAGCGACCTTAGGGGTACTGTCAAATCGGTTAGCGAGAATTACTGACAGAGCGCGCTTGCTAGATAGAAAAATCAATAGCACACAAGACGAAGAGCTAAAAATGCACTTTGCCGTGAAATGCGAGCTTTATTAAAGCGCTCTCGCTTTATTCATATCGCATTTAGTATGAGCGTCCTTAGTGCACTTTTAGTTTGTGCCGTGGTTATGCTCCTGTTCATGTCACACTTGTACAGTATGCCACTTGGCATTACGCTGTCAGCTTGCTTTATCGCTGCAATGGTTTTACTGATTGGTGCATTTGTTTCCTTGCTAGCAGAAATTTTTCTTGCTACCCGTAGCATGCGTCGAGGTATGATATTCAAAGATATTGAGAGCTAACATCGGTAAATTATCGATGACATTCATCGCAATTGTTTGCTTGTATTTAAAAGTTACACTGACAATAGGGAAAATAATTAGGGGTTTATGACTATGAAGAAACTACTTACCGTCACACTATTAAGCTGCCTTGCGGCAACCGCACAGGCGAACACCATGTTTGAATCTGCGGAAGATGCCATTCAATACCGCCAAGCATCTTTCCAGCTGATCCGCTTCCAAATCGGTAACATGGGGGACATGTTAAAGGGCAAAGTACCTTTCGATGCCGAAGCATTTAAGCAACGCGCACAAAATGCTGCACAATTATCAAAAATGCCATGGGAAGCTTTTATCGAAGGTTCAGATAAGGGAAGCACTGACGCACTACCGGCCATTTGGTCAGACCGTGCTGAGTTTGATGGCAAAGCCAAAAAGTTTGCCGAATACGCACAAGCACTAGCGGTAGCTGCAGAATCAGGTGATAAGAAGATCATCGCTTCAGCATTTAAAGACTGGGCGAAGGGCTGCAAAGACTGCCACCAGTCATTCAAAGACTAAACAAAACAGCCGCGTATGCGGCTGCTTATGAGGTCTGTGAGCTGGTGTGTAATCCGTTTCAGGTCTTTATACCTCTGGCCTTACGTCATCCAACCACCCTATTATCTAGCGATAATAGTATTCACAACTTTATTCGTGATAGACGTACAATATCAATCGTCAATATAGTCGAAATCATCGTCGCCTAGATTTCTACGTAGGCGTTTTTGCTCTAAGTAGTCGTCTAGCTTTCTTTTGACTTTACGTTTTTGCTTATCATGTTGGTTACGACCCAACTTTTCAAATTCATCATCAGCAAAATCATCATCAAGCGCATCGTAAGAGAATGTCTTACCCACAACTTACTCCAAATTATATAGTCATTAATAAAATGAGAACCGTCTCTCAAGATCATTATTTAGCGTTAAATTTGCATTCTGAAAAGTGAGACTTTTTTGTCTTCACAATAAAAAATTTTTATCGGATTGTAGAAAGTGATAAGAATAGCTAAATTTTAGTCAATTCCATTATTTTTTAAACACTTCATTCCACACCTAAAAACCGCAAAGCTTTGATTATATTAAACTTATTAATTGGCACCTTTTTTGTAATGTCATATTTGTCACTGAGCCAATAAGGATTGACCATGAATAAAATTATCTTACTAACCGCCGCAACAATGATGAGCACCACGGTTGCAGCGCATGAACAGCATACCGTTACCTTTAACGATGAAAATTGTGAAGTCGAGTTTCAAAATGACGTTCGTATCACACCGGATAATTTAGTTATCACCACAGCAAGCCATGCAACAGCAGAGATCACCAGTCAAGGAACCCTTACGCTCAATGGCGACATCATCCCCCTCAATCAACAACAACAAGCGATGCTAACGCAATACAGTGAACAATTAAGGGGTCGGCTGCCCCAAGTCGCCAATATCGCCTTTGAGGGCATCAAACTAGCAGGAGTTGCGCTCAACGAGGTTGCCACAACATTCAACCTAACCAATCTCGATGATATTCATGCAGTGATAAACGATTTTGAAACTCAAGTACACGGTACATTTTACCAGCAAGGTGCATTCGTCATGGGCAAACAAACCTTCGATGACTTTGGTAGTAACTTTGATGAGCAATTTAGTGAAAAAGTAGAAACCGTTATCAAAGGAGCGATGATGCAATCAATCGGCAGCTTACTCGTGACGATTGGCACTGAAATGTCAAATTCAAATGGTGATATGAGTGCTTTTGAGCAACGTATGGAAGACTTTGCGACACAAATAGAGACCAAAGTGACACAACAAGCAAAAGCCATCGAGCAAAAAGCCGACAGCTTATGTGGTGAGTTTGAGCAGATAGCCCATCACGAAGCCATTGTTGCAAACGCTATTCCTGAGATGTCCGCCTATCAGTTATTTAAATTTAAGTAATACCATTAAAGGGGGTCAGATCCCCCCTTTTTCTTTGTATTTCAGCCAGTTTACCCAATGTCACAATGGCTTGTTCCAATTCATCTGACCATGGTAAGCCATAGCTTATACGAATACAGTTTTGATATTTTTTACTCGCGCTAAAAAGCGTGCCAGGTGTAATGCTAATACCTGCTGCTAACGCTTGCTGGAATAAAACAGCGCCATCTACTTGCTTACCCAAATCTAGCCACAGCACGCACCCACCTTTGGGGCGACTAACACGAACCTCATCCCCAAATGCAAAATTTACCGCAAGGATCATGCGATCGCGATTTTCAATGAGCCGTTTGCGAACGAGCTTTAAGTGGCGCTCGTATCCTCCTGAGCTGAGAAAATCCGCTAAAGCCCATTGGTTCATCAAAGAGGATGAACAACTCAATGCGCGTTTGATACGCTTCGCTTTTGCACTAAATTGCGACGCTACCATCCAGCCAACTCGGTAGCTTGGTGCTGCCGTTTTTGAAAAAGAAGCACAGGTGATCACTAACCCCTTTTTACTGTAAGCCTGCGCAGGTATACCACGCTGTTCGGTAAAGTAGAGATCGCCATATACATCATCCTCTATCAGCACCACCTCTCGCTGCTCCAGTAACTCCACTAATTGCGCGCGTCGAGCATCTGGCATATAACTTCCCAGCGGGTTACTTATACTGGTAGAAAAGACGCAAGCACGAATATCATGTTTATCCAAAGCTTTCTCTAAATCATCAAGCCAAATACCATCGTCAGGGCACACAGGTATTTCAATTGCTTTCAGCCCTAAGTTTTCTACTAGCTCAACAATGCCGAAGTAGCATGGCGACTCAATAGCGATGACATCACCAGGGTGTGTTACCGCCTGTAGCGCAATTGCTAGCGCCTCTTGAGCACCATTAGTAATAACAAGCTCATCCATGCTAACTGCCAGCCCCATATCCAAATAACGCCTTATTATTTGTTTTTTTAAACTATCCAAACCATCCATCGGACCATAATTAATCAACTCACTGCCGGCTTCTTTCATCACTCGGCGCATGATTTTTGCGAGCACCTGCTCCGTACCTGCGATCGCAATTGGATTTGCAATCCCCAGTGGCACAGCGTGCGATTGATGAATGCCACAGTACACCTGCTCAATCAATGCCTGTTTATTCACAACGACAGGGTTGGCTGGCAATCTTGCGCGTTTCGGTGAATGTTTTACAGGAGGATCTTCACATAAGAAATAACCTGACTTTTCTTTCGCGATGACCTTTCCTTGCGCCTCTAGTGTTTGATAGGCCTGCTTAACAGTTGGAATACTGACATTCAGATTTTGCGCCATTGCGCGAAGTGATGGCAGTTTTTCTCCCGGCAAAATAGACGCTTGCTCCGCCATTAATAAAATCATTTGGATTACTTGTTGATATAAAAAAGCGGATTGCTGACGCTCGATCACTGTACTCATAAATAAAATAATCTGTATAGGTTTAAAATAACAAATTCTGTATATAGCTTATACAGAATAGCAGCGTACACTACGCACATCTACTGTTGTTTTAATTTAGAGCCGATCATGAAAAATCTGTTTCTCTATACTATTACCGTGTTGATATGGGGCTCAACTTGGCTGGCCATCGAGTATCAGCTAGGCAACGTTAATGAGTTTGTATCGCTATTTTACCGTTTTGGTCTTGCGGCGATCTGTATGTGGGTATTTGTTTTTTACAAACGGGTGCCGATGCGCTTTTGCCGCCGCGATCATGGCTTTTTTATTTTACTCGCTCTGTGTAACTTTGGTGCTAACTATTTATTTCTATATTGGGCTCAAGCACATTTAAATTCGGCAATGGCTTCGATTGCATTTTCTTTATTGCTAGTCGTCAATATCATTAATACAAAGCTGTTTTTTGCCAAGCCAATTGCCAAACGTATTTACTTTGGTGCGTCGCTCGGCACGCTTGGTATAGTCAGCTTATTTTGGCACGATTTGGTCGCATTTGATTTGCAAAGCGATGCCTTCATGGGGTTATTATTAGCTCTATCGGGAACAGTAGTCGCGTCACTTGGCAATATGGTGAGCGTGCGTAACTCAAACCAGCAAATTGATGTAATGGCAGGAAATGCTTGGGGTATGCTATATAGCGCCATCATGCTGGCCACTTATGTGGCCTTCAGTGAGCATCAATTTATCAACCAAGCTCCTGCATCTTATTGGTGGTCACTTATTTATCTTAGTGTATTTGGCACCGTCATTGCTTTTGGTTGTTATTTCTCTTTGCTCAAGAATATTGGTCCAGAGAAAGCCAGTTATTTAATTGTGTTATTTCCGTTTGTTGCTGTAGCGTTGAGCACTTTGTTTGAAGGCTTTGAATGGCAACAAAATACGTTCATTGGATTTATTTTGGTCATCCTTGGCAATGCAATTGTATTAACTCCTTTGGATCGCATTTACACATGGTTGTCCATTCGGTCCCCAGTTAGAAGTTGAGGTTTTACCAATACTTTGGCTTCTTACTTTTTAGCGCCATTTTATGATGGCGCTTTTTTTATGCTCAACGCTTGGCGGCAACATGTGATGGTTGCTGGTGTGCGCCCAACTATTTCACCATCGGCCTCAATATCATATCCCGCTTGTGCTATACAAAGTTCGGTAATACGGTCGTGATGCACATTTTTCGCGCCAATATGGCGCTTAAGCAACATACTGGCAAATACTACCACCCGCTGCCAATGTGTTTTCGGTGTAAACCACAACAGCTCCAATTGCCCATCATTCAAGCTGGCCATAGGCGCAGGAGTTAGCCCTGCACCAAAGTGTTTACCATTGGCGAGCAACAGCATCATACCGTGCTCAGGCCATGTTTTACTGTGATAGCGGATTGATTTTGCACTAAATAGCGAAATTAATCCCGCATAGGTATAGCTAAGCTTTCCCAAGCGCTTCTTTTGCCCCAAGTTATTCATTACATGCGCGTTAAACCCAACGCCTGCAACATTAACAAACCAGCGGCTATCTACTTTACCCAAGTCAATATTGGTAACTTGATCTGAAAATACGGCAGCTCGCCACTGTGCTTTGGAGTAGTTAAACTGCCGTGCAAAATCATTACCCGTACCAGCAGGAAGCAAGGCGAGTGGATTATTACGCCGAGCGATGGCGTTGGCAACTAAGTGTAAGGTGCCATCTCCACCAATTACTACTACTGTCGTCCCTGTCGTCGTCGCTTTTACTATTGCATCTCTGTCTGATACAAAGTTGCCGGTGGTATTAAACCAAGTTGCCGTTATCTGCTGTTGTTTTAATTGTTGCTTTAACCATGCGCTCTGCGCATCTCCCTCAGCACCCGATAAAGGGTTAACCACCACCAGCATAAAGCCTCTCAAATACAAAAAATCAACTTATATGAATAAACAACCAATAAAAAAATTGGCACACAAAACAAAGAAAACCAAACAAATGATTTAATTGAAGTTAATCGAACACAAGATAAATACCCACTCGCATAAATATGCAAAATCACAATTTTACAAACAGGGAAAAACACAAAATACATTAGTTATTTTTATCCGAAAACAGTAATTTTTATCGTTTTAAATTTGAACAAATTGCGTGCAAAATAGCCTTGTTTTCAACCATAGTTTAATTAGGAGCCAGACATGCTTAATTCAGCTGCGCCTTGCAGCCCATCACAAAACACGCTTAACCAAACGCAAGCAACGAAACAACGTCGACTCAATTTGACGAAGTGGCTCGCAGTCTGTGGTCAACACTTAGCGTTAAAAGACGTGATTATGTATAAGTAAGTCTGCACAGAGCATGGCGTCCCAACCCGCCATGCTCTCGTCAGCATTTGTTTAAATAGACCACAAAAGCATCACTTCAACCAGTACTTTTGATAAAACCCCCCTGTCAAACCGCTAATTTCTGGCACAATTTTAAAAAAAACCTATTTTTAGAACATTTTTTAAGCAAACAGTTTAAAAATGGTTTACAGCGCTTAAATCGCTAAGTATTATCTTTGCCCATGGAGAGATGGCTGAGTGGTTGAAAGCACCGGTCTTGAAAACCGGCATACGTTAATAGCGTATCTAGGGTTCAAATCCCTATCTCTCCGCCATTTTTAAAGTATTGCGCCGGAGAGGTGGCCGAGTGGCTGAAGGCGCTCCCCTGCTAAGGGAGTATAGGGTTTGTAGCCCTATCGAGGGTTCGAATCCCTCCCCCTCCGCCATGACTTATAAGAAAACCGCTTAATTGCGGTTTTTTTATGCCTGAAATTTATCACGTTCATATGACAACTGGTCAGATGTCTTTAACCTATGCTATGTTGATATCTGATTAGGGATATGAGTATGACTAATGAAAATCCATACCTTAGAGGGTTATATTCAACATATTTATTTGGTTGAGCACGGCTCAGAGCTACTGTTACTTGATGGTTGCTGTCGTGCCGATGTTGACGTGGTCTGTCATTTTATTCAGCAACTACAAAAACCTCTTAGTGCACTCAAACTTATTGTCGTCACACATATGCACCCAGATCATGCCGGTGGTGCGCACAAACTCAGAAAACTCACTGGCGCTAAAATAGCGACGGCAAATGCACCCAGTCAGTGGTATCGTGGTATCGATGGTGTCATGATGCACCTTTCTGATATGGCGTTGGCTCTATGGGTTGCGGGAAGAAAGCGTAAAGCGAAACGTAACCTGTGGTACCCAAGACGCCTTGCACCAGACTTTTTCTTGGCCGATGGTGATAAGCTGCCTTATTTCGAGCAGTGGCAAGCTATTCATACCCCAGGCCATACCGACAGAGACATTAGCTTACTACATCAACCTAGCGGGCGTATGTATGTTGCAGATTTGACCGTCAAGGTAAAAGGGCAGTTTGTTGCACCCTTTCCAGTCTTCTATCCTCGATTATATCGATTGTCGCTAGCCAAAGTAAAAGCATTACAGCCTCACTCCTTGATATTGGCACATCAAGGAGAAGTGCCTGCAAGCGACATTGATTTCGATGCGTTAATCGCAAATGCGCCTAAACAACCAATGACTCATTGGCGCTCTGTGAAAAAGAAAACAAGCGCGCTTGGGTCTCGGTCGCTAATTAACCCGAGATCGGTTT
>NZ_RCSQ01000124.1:0-22245 GCF_004103255.1 Pseudoalteromonas sp. PS5 | reverse complement strand
AGTCATCAGCCTCTTTTTTAGATTGTGAAAGTCATACGCTCGACTCCATTTCTTTCAACAACATATTTGATGATAACTGCCATGGTTATTCCCCTTGTCACTGTTTTTATATACAGTAATCCTAAACTCCATAATACGCAAGTTATTTTGAAAATTTTTCAAGTTCGGATGAGTCTAGTTTGTTTTAATAACTTAAATTAAAACAGGAGGTTATCAATAATTTTTATTTATTGAACAATGAGTGGCTTTGACAAATCATAAAACACTGACTTTAGTTATATGGCCTTATTAATCATCAGTGAGAATGCAGGTGATAAATGAGGGATTGGATCTTTTCACACAAGGAGTGTTATTTATGTTGATAAAAACCATCACACTATCCATTTTACTTGCGCTAGGCCTTGGTCACTCTGTGACCGTTGCTAAACCTCCAGAGCAAGTCATCACAGTGCAATCACAAAACCACAGTGTATTAGACATTAACACAGCTGATGCGGATGCACTGTCAACTTTACCAGGGATTGGTATACATAAAGCTGAAGCTATTATTGAATATCGCGAAAAGCTCGGCCGCTTTAAATCCATACAAGAGCTGCTTGAGGTAAAAGGTATCGGGAATAGAATACTGGCCAAATTGGAGGGCAAGATAAAAGTTTGATAGAACAGGAGTATGCGGGCTAATTTTAGTTGTCCGCATACTAATTTAACTGTTTAGTCTACTTTTTGTGCTGAAGTAAACTCTGTTATTGCTTGTGTCAGTTTGGGTTGTCCAAAATAAATTTCTAGCGGTGTAGTAAGTAATGGGTAGATCAATCCTGCAACGAATAAGACAGGCAATAGGAGCCACCCTTCAAATACTACTAACGATGCAAAAAATGGAGTTAATAGTATTAATTTAGCGATCCGTAATAGCACCTTAGTTTTGGCATCAAGATGACTCAACGCGATACGTAAAATCATCTGTTTTTCACGGAGCTTAAATTCATCAAGTTGTGCTATTTGGCTTAACCTAAAATACATGAATTTGCTATCTCAACTTCTTTTTGTGAAATGGAAGAATAAAAACAAGATAAACACCGCGCTGTAAAATGCGAAAATGATTTCCATCCAACCAGGCATAGACAGTCCTGCAAAAGACCAATCTATATTACCGCAATCACCTGTTGCAGCAAAGAAGCTTGGCAGCCATTCATGAAGGGGCATAAAAGATGGGAAATTAGGTATAAAGTCACAGGTGAAGGCAAATGGGTCTGTGGTTGTTTGCATCTCTATATGTTCGCGTGCAATCAAGAACCCCCAAATGCTTCCGACTCCCCACGAAGTAAATGCTAGGCTTCGCACGGCAAAATTACGCGGTGCTATCATACCGATTAAACCAGCAGCGAGTAACCCGAGCATCGCAAAACGTTGATAAATACACATGATACAAGGCTCTAACCCCATACCATATTGGAAGTAAAGCGCCACAGCCTCAAAAATAGCTGCTGAGAGCGCAAGCAATCCCCAAGACTGCTTTGAAAGGTGAAAAGATGCAATGCTCATTATGAAGAACCTCTTTTTGTTTTATTATGCTTTATCAGGCCCTATCAGAGCAACCTTCCATCGTGAGTGGGCGCTACCTTTGAGCGTTTTTGCGCTCAATTCTCAATATATCGGGTTGAAAAGAGCCTGCCAAAGGTCAACTAAGCGCTCAGCAGCACTAGTATCTGTTTCACCGCGCTCCTAAGGCATTGATATGTAGTGTAGCGCGCTTAATCATGGTGCCATTTACAATTACAGAATCAATATCGTTGTAAGCGCTTACTGACTTTAAAGGGTCGCTGTTTAAAAGTAGTAAGTTGGCAATTTTATTTACAGCTACACTGCCATATCTATCATCTATTGAGAAGGCTTTGGCATTGTTTATGGTCGCTGCACTGAGCAAGCTAGCCAAGCCTACGCCAGCTTGGTGCATCATAGTCAATTCTTTATATGTAGATAATCCAGGTTGTGATGTATAGGTTGGTGCTGGCGGTGTATCCGAACCAAGTAGCAATGTGGCATCATTTTTATATAAGTAGTTAAGTGCTAACTGCCCTTGGGAAAAAATGCGTTTCAGCTTAGCGACTTTTTTCTGATTACTCATGCTGCCCCAACCTTGGTTCATTTCTTTAAAAAACCAACGACCAGGTTCACTTTGATACCAAGCAATCACAGGTGAAGGGAGTACAGTTTGATATTCTTCAGTGAAAGAGAATGTGCTGTCAGTTACTTTTGCCAATGAGTCCATTACAGTCAACGTCGGCTGATATGCAATGTCTTTTTCAATGATGCTATCAAGTACCGCTTTTACTGTTGGTGGCAGAACGTTTGTAGCTTGGTTGATATTAGGCGTTAACCAGTTCCAAAGACCATGAGCCATTATGTCAACATTGGCATCTACGGCAAGTTGCTGCATATCAACGGCATTGGCATGAGCCATGGAAGGTAATCCTATTACCTTGGCAGACTCGGTCAAGCGCCTTGCATCACCTTGATAGATAAGCGGTATATTACTGTTTTCTCCAAAGCCATCTTCAAAGTAAAGTTTGGCACAAGTTGCGCCATCTGACCTCATGCGCTCAAGCGGTTGACTACCTTGATGTGAATGTACCTGTGATGGCGTGAGTTCATGTGTTGGGTCATTATGCTGTGCAATAAAATAAGGTTTATGATGATGTAGCTTAGCGTAGCTTAAGCCTTCGGCGTTATAACCTTGATAAACTGGCATTGCACCGCAAAAAAAAGCATTCGGTGCAGGCACATTAGCCATAAAATCAGCGATGCCACTTGCTGTATTTGACGGATCGATTACTTGCGTCACGCCATAATATAGATAGTTTCTTCCTTGCCTTTGCAAAAACGCCTTTTGCATCTGTTTGGCGTTTGGATCTGAAGCGAGTAACCCAGGCATAGTTTTAAGGTGTACGTGGCTGTCGGTGAGCCCCGGAATAAGGTATTTATCTTTCGCATCAACGACAGTTTTTGCACGCGGTTTTTTACGTGCATTGGATAACTTAATGATTTTGCCATTTTGTATCGCTATCCAATGATTTGAAATGATATTCACTTGGTGCTTATCAACAGGGTTTAAAATGATAGCATTGTCAATTCTAAGGTCGACAGCTGCAAATAACGCATTAGAAAATAGTATGCAGTATGTCGCGGCAAATAATATTTGTTTTTTCATAATAAAAATTTGTTTGTGTTGTAATAGGAGTTACCGAGCATAAATTGGTTTACAGTTGTTGAACTAATTTTCATATAAATAAACTCTTAAATTTTTCTAAATTTAATTAAAACTATAATAATCAATAATATAAGGTGTTTTTGAGTTGAAAGATTTGTTACTAGGTAATTGGTTAGTTATGCCTAAGTTGAATCAAATTATTGAGTATCCCAACGGGCAAGAGTACACAGTAACGCCAAAAATGATGCAGCTGTTACTTGTTTTGATCGAGGCGGATGCACAGCCGCTTAGCATTGACGAGATCATTGAATTGGTATGGAAACCAAAAGTAGTGTCTGACAGCTCAGTTTACCAAGCCGTAGCACAGTTAAGAAAAATCCTAAACTCAGACCTACAACATAAAGAGTATATAGAGAGAATATCAGGTCATGGTTATAGGATAGCTCCGAATGTACTCGTCACTCAAAATAGTATAAACACTTCGGTAAAAAGCAGTCGTTGGATCTGGTTTGCAAGTGTCGGCTTTACGTTAGCGCTACTGCTTGCGATTTTGACATCTATCTTTAACGAAAGTACTCGCAATAGCGCAGAGGATGACCCTTACTTTGATGAGGTTACGCTTGCAAAGCACTTATCTAAAAGCACTAATATTGCAGAATTAGAGCAAGCAAAAAGCCTTTATCAACAGGTGCTGTCTAAGCAAGGGGAAAATATAGACGCGCTAAGTGGCTTATGTAATGCCTATATGGGGCTTAGCTTATTTGGTGAAATATCAGAATATGAGTTATTGGCGCTATGCCGTCCTTTACTGGAAAAAGCACGCGCATTGGAAGAGAAAAATATTGAAGTTATCACCTCCTTGGCTCGATTCGCTGTAATAGAAAATAACGATATACAAGCACAGAAATATTTTACTCGTGGTTTTGAAATATCAATAGACAATCCGAGGTTATGGCATTGGTATGGACGATTTCTTCGCAAGAGCAATGACATAGAAGGTGCCGTAGTAGCACACCAAAAAGCGTATCGATTAGCGCCAAATGATGCCGTTATCGTTCGCGGTTTAGCCTACGCCTATCTAAACTTTAGAGACATGAGCTTAGCGAGGAAATATTTTGAACGCAGTGTTGCTATCGCACCCCACACCAAGAATAACCCACTTTACCAGTTAGACTTCTATCCTTTGAGTCAAAAGCGGGCGCTCCAGTACCTACAGTGGTATCGTGAAAATCATGTTGATCACAATAAGCTCTACCCCGCACAACAGCTAAGCCATATATTGATGTTGCTCAGCTTAGGACGTACACAAGAGGCTAATACGTTGTATCAGCAAGCCACACAGTTCACGACCACTTCAGCATCCTTCAGACTATATGTTGAAGCAGGGCTGGCTTGGCAACAAGGTAATGCAGAAAAAGCCGAAACGCTTTTAAAGCAACGTTATACGCTAGGCTCAAACGCTAAGCACTACGTGATGCCCTATGTGATGGCACTAATTGCGAACCGCAAATCTGAATTAGCAAAGGAGCTTTTTGAGCGTCATTTTAGTGAAGTTAGCTCTTTGCTGGCACCTATTTCAGAGCATACTGGGCAGTACCTCATCTATGCCTTAATCCTAAAGCTCGCGGAACAACAAAATAAGTATGAGAGAGTAAACACATTAATTTCGAATCACCTCGCCCAAGATAAGGTGCTTGACACCTCCTTGCTAGCGCTGTGGTTTACTATTAATAACGAAGAGCTCCGTGCTAAACAAGCACTCACTGATTTACTCAATGATGGTTGGCTTCCAGATTATAACGATAGCTTCTTTGCAATTGAGCTCTATTTTTCTTGCTTTGCTGATCATGAGTTTAAACGTCAATGGCAACGACGTCTCAAGCGTATACAAGCCCAGCTGGAGGAGCGGGTAGAATAACCTACCTCGAGCAAAGTTATGGATGAACTTAAATCGTGGCTATCCGTTGAGGTACGAGACGTGTTACCTATATCTCAAAAAAGGCAATAAATACAGCGAGCCTTGTGCCGCTACTTCCGGAGGTTATCTTTGCTATGTAGCATCAATTTCTGGCTTGGGTGATTTGTTGCTTGTTAGTTGAGCTTCATCTGGTACAATCAGTGGATTAACGAGCACAACCTGCCAATATAGGCATTGATGTAATAATAAAGTGGTGTGAGATGAGAATTTTCAAAGCCAAGAGCCCAGCTGGATTTGCTGAAGAATATATTGTTGAGTCAATTTGGAACGGCGAATTCCCTCCGGGATCAATCCTACCTGCTGAGCGTGAGCTTTCTGAACTCATTGGTGTAACTAGAACAACACTACGCGAAGTATTGCAAAGGCTGGCACGCGATGGTTGGTTGACTATCCAGCATGGTAAGCCAACTCGAGTCAATAACTTTTGGGAAACGTCAGGGCTAAATATTCTCGAGACACTAGCGCGTCTTGATGAAGATAAAATGCCTGAACTAACCGATCAGTTGTTGTCTGCTAGAACCAATATCAGCGCCATCTATACTCGTGCTGCTATCAAGTTTAACCCTCAACGTGTTATTGATATCTTATCCAAACATGCAGAATTAGCGGACACCGCCGAAGCATTTGCCGATTATGACTATCAGGTGCACCATGAACTGGCAGGCGCAGGTCAGAACAAAATTTATGTACTTATCTTAAATGGATTCAAAGGGTTGTATTCTAAAATTGGTTGTCATTATTTCTCTGATTCAAGAACGCGAGATCTCGCTAGACAGTTTTACGCAGACCTTACCACGTTGGCAGAAAACCAAGAACATGATGGTGCAATCTCTCTGATGCGTAAATATGGTCATCAGTCTGGCGAAATTTGGCAGCAGATCCGTGGTGATATGCCTGAAAATATCATGGACTAAATTAGTCACAGAATTATACATTAAAGGCTTCATAGTGAAGCCTTTTTTGATCTCAGGTGTTGGTTTGCAAGATATTTGCTACTTTTTCCGGCAATCGAATTTATAGATTGATGCTATCGGTTAATTCGATTGTTATTTCTGTTCCTACGCCAATACACTAGTCAAAGTTTTTGGTAGTAAAAAAGCACAAGGCACTTTAGTGAACGCTAAATGCAAAGGTTGTTTTTTTATAAGCATGCCACAATATTAAGTACCAGATGTTTTGAACTCGATAGAGAGACAAAACAAGATTGGAAATAAACCTAACTATTGGAGATAAAAATGGGTGTATTAGTAGGCCGCAAGGCACCAGACTTTACAGCAGCAGCAGTACTAGGTAACGGTGAGATCGTAGATAGCTACAACCTGCACGAGCGTATTAAAGGTAAAAAAGCGGTTGTTTTCTTTTACCCACTAGACTTCACTTTTGTTTGTCCTTCAGAGCTAATCGCATTTGACAAGCGTTACGAAGAGTTCCAAAAGCGTGGTGTTGAAGTTATCGGTGTTTCTATCGACTCTCAATTCTCACACAACGCATGGCGTAACACTCCAGTAAACGAAGGTGGTATTGGTCCAGTTAAATACGATCTAGTTGCTGACGTTAAACACGAAATCTGTCAAGCATACGACGTTGAGCACCCAGAGGCTGGTGTTGCTTTCCGTGGTTCTTTCCTAATTGACGCTGAAGGTAACGTACGTCACCAAGTAGTGAATGATCTACCACTTGGCCGTAACATCGACGAAATGCTGCGCATGGTTGATGCACTTGCATTCCACGAAGAGCACGGCGAAGTATGTCCAGCTGGTTGGACTGAAGGTAAAGCAGGTATGGACGCAAGCCCTGAAGGTGTTGCAAAGTTCCTATCTGAGAACGAAGGCGCACTATAATTTAGTGTCTGCTATGTAATATCTATAAGATATTAAAAAGAAACCCGCTAGTTAGCGGGTTTTTTTAATTGCTTTCGATTTCTCGGCGGCTTTCTCAGGGTAATACGTTGACTATTCGGCAGCCCTGCCTCTTTAGCAAGTGCCATGCTAGTTAAAATTAATGTACTGACCGAGCGACTTTATTAGTTGAATGCTTAGGTACGCTGCAAATAAGCTTATCACTGGAGTTGCTAGTAAACTCAAAAATGTAAGTTCATTAATCATTACGCTTTTCCTTTTCGTCTTTCTTGTTAGTATTTTCAGCTTGAAATGCTGTTTGCAATGATTGTTTGGTTTCGATTCTCAGCTCTTCGATGTTGGCCTTTATTGATTCACTGATCGCTTGTGATATTTTGCTTTTCACATCCTGTAGGATGGAGTCGTCTATTTCTGTAGCAGTAGTTGTCATGCTAGCTGTTAGTAGTAACGTAGTCATGGTTAGTTTCGCTAAAGTAGTCATAATAAGTTTCCTTGTAATTTGTTAGTCGCAATAACTATTACAAAGGTTGTGCCAACGTGAAATTATTTTTTAAAGCTTTGATTTTTAAATAAATTTAGTTTTCTATGAAGAAGTTAACGTAAGACGTTGGTGAATTTGACGAAGGTGACATAACAAAAATAACGAAGTTTTAGTCAAATATATAAAGAGGAGGTTGAGCTCGTAATGAGGCCGAATTAACGGCCAAAACTTGGATCGTCTGGTAGGTCGACAAGGATCAATACAGCACCTTTACCACCGTACTCTAACGGTGCTTGGTGTATCGCTAAGACATCAGGGTGTTGTACAAGGTATTGCGGCACTTTATGTTTGAGTATTCGCTCGCCAATGCCGTGAACAATGCAGGCACAAGCAATATGCTGTTTTTTACAAGCATGAATTAACGCAGCAAGCTCTTGTTTGACGGTCTCTTTGTTCAAACCGTGTAAATCTAATATCAGCTCTGGTGCATAATCACCACGCCTAAGCTGTTTAGCGAGATAGCTGTCAGCGCCAGCCTTAACATAATTAATAGTTCCCGAAGTATCGATGTCAGGAATATACTCGTCCGAAAAGTAAAACTCTGACTGTTGCTGCTTCACTTGTTGTTTCAGCTCTACACTCTGAATTTTTTTCGTTTGTTTGAGCTGCACCTGATCTTGCTTAAGAGGTTTTACACCATTCAAGGACTCGCGAAACATCGCGAAATCATCATTTAGGTCAGCATTAGTGTTAGATTCTTTGTTCATGGTGACATTTTAAATAAAAAAAGCATAAAAACCTAGCTTAAAAACCGCTACAATGTCGCCATATAGTTTGATCTTAGAGAATCTTCATGACGGAAATGTCACAACCACTAATCACCGACGAAATGGCAAATGAAGCGTTTCAAGACCTCCATACCATCCAAGACTGGGTACGATGGACTGCAACTCAGTTTGTCAGCAATGAGGTCTTTTTTGGTCACGGAACAGATAACCCGTGGGATGAAGCGGTAAGTTTGGTGCTGCCTGTGCTCCATATGCCTATTGATGCACCTAAAGAAATTATGCACGCCCGTGTGACGCAAAGTGAAAAATCTCACTTGATAGACTACATTAAAGCACGTATTGAACAGCGTATTCCCGTGGCTTATTTGACCAATCAAGCTTGGTTTGCTGGTATGCCGTTTTATGTTGATGAGCGCGTATTAGTACCACGCTCTCCATTTGCAGAATTAATTGCAAAACATTTTTCTCCTTGGGTGGCATCGCCTAACAAAATAAACCGTATTTTAGATATGTGTACGGGCTCTGGTTGTATTGCAATTGCACTTGCCAAAGCATTTGAGCGTGCACAAGTAGATGCAGTAGACATTTCTTTTGAAGCTTTAGAAGTGGCTGATCACAATATCAATCAGCATATGATGCACGACAGAGTGTTTGCCATCCAGTCTGATGTATTCAGTGGTGTACCGGGCCAAAAATATGACTTAATCGTAGCAAACCCACCTTACGTTGATGCTGAAGACATGTCTGACTTGCCTGAAGAGTTTCATCATGAGCCAGAGCTTGGTTTGGCGTCGGGAGAGGACGGCCTTGACGTAACTCGTACTTTGTTAGCAGAAGCTGCGGATCATCTAAATGATGACGGTTTGTTATTTGTCGAAGTCGGCAATTCTATGGTACATATGGAACAGCAATTCCCTGAAGCACCTTTCACTTGGTTAGAGTTTGACCACGGTGGTCTGGGGGTCTTTGTGGTATCCAAACAGCAATTGTTGGAATACTTTAAAAACTGATAGGGAGCCAATGCTCTCTATCGTCTATTTTGGAATGAGGAAAAACGATGGCAGGCAATAGCATTGGCCAATTATTTAAGGTGTCGACCTTTGGTGAAAGCCATGGCGCTGCGCTTGGTGGCGTGGTGGATGGTGTACCACCTGGGCTTGAGATAACTGAAGCTGACTTACAAATTGATTTGGATAGACGTAAACCGGGTCAAAGCCGATACACAACACAGCGACGCGAAGGTGATGAGATAAAAATCCTTTCGGGTGTATTCGAAGGTAAGACGACCGGAACTAGTATTGGACTGTTAATTGAAAATACCGATCAACGTTCCAAAGATTATTCTAACATCAAAGATTTATTTCGTCCGGGTCATGGCGACTACACCTATTGGCACAAATATGGCCACAGAGATTACCGTGGTGGTGGACGTTCGTCTGCCCGTGAAACAGCGATCCGAGTTGCGGCTGGTGCGATAGCGAAAAAATATCTAAAACAAGCTCATGGCATTGAGATCAATGCTTGTCTTTCCCAATTAGGCCCTATTAAAGCTCAAACGTATGATTGGTCAATTGTGGAAAACAACCCCTTTTTCTTTCCTGATGAGTCTAAGCTTGAAGCGTTAGATGAATATATGCGTACGCTGAAAAAAGAAGGTGATTCAGTTGGCGCGAAAGTTAAAGTTGTGGCGAAAAACGTGCCGGTAGGTCTAGGTGAGCCTGTTTTTGACCGTCTGGATGCCGAAATTGCGCACTCCCTAATGAGCATTAATGCGGTAAAAGGTGTAGAAATTGGTGACGGCTTTGATGTGGTTGAACAAAAAGGTTCTGAGCATAGAGATGAGCTGACGCCGCAGGGCTTCACCTCAAACCATGCAGGTGGCGTATTAGCAGGTATTTCAACAGGGCAGGACATTATCGCGTCAATTGCGCTAAAACCTACCTCAAGTATCTCAGTCCCAGGGCAGAGCATTGATACCCAAAATCAACCGCAAGAGGTGGTTACCAAAGGCCGCCATGACCCGTGTGTGGGCATTCGTGCCATCCCTATAGCGGAAGCGATGTTGGCCATAACACTTATGGATCATCTATTACGTCACCGCGGTCAAAACCAAGACGTCAATTTGCCGCACAAGCCCATTTCAGGCCATCTCTGATTTTATTCGGCGTCCTGAGGTTATTTGACTTCAGGCTGTTCTGGCACAGTGTTTGCTCTTCTTGAACAAATCAAGGAGAGCAATCATGATCACTTATCAATCTCACTTTGCAACTCGTACGGTAGAGTCTGCTTCGCAGCAGCACAGCCCAACCCAAACTAATCGAGCTAAATCAAGTGCTCAAGAGCAAGCGTATGTCGCGGCTGCGGATATAGCTGCACAATCTTCTCGTGCACTCGACCATAAAGTAGACGAGCCATTTAAATATGAAGTAGTGGAGCGTAATGAAACATTTCTCGAAAAAATGAGAGAAGCGGTAATGTTTAGCCGCTTAGGGGCAAATAAAGAGAAAATTGATGAATTAAAAGAGAAAATGGCAGAGCTTGAAAAGCTCGCAGCCGAGGGAAAAATTTCACCCGAAGAATTAGAAGAGCGTATGGCTGCATTAGAAGAAGCAATGAGAGATGCGGTAACTCAAGAAGAAAACAAAGCGAACAAGGACACGCTACTGAGTTAGAGAGGCTCAAAATGATAAAGGCCTCATTAGAGGCCTTTATCAGTGTTATAACTCAATACTATTTAGCTGTGATAGTTTTCACACGCTTCAAGGGTGTTTTCAATCAAGCTAGCTACTGTCATCGGGCCTACGCCACCCGGCACTGGAGTGATAAAGCTCGCGTTTTGTTCCGCGATGTCATATTGCACGTCACCGACTAACTTACCTGATTCCAATCGGTTAATACCTACATCAATGACAATGGCACCTTCTTTAACCCAGTCGCCCGGAATAAACTCAGGTTTACCGACTGCGACGACGAGTAGATCTGCACGACGAACGTGGGCTTCCAAGTCTTGAGTAAATTTATGGCAAACGGTTGTGGTACATCCTGCCAGTAGCAGTTCAAGTGACATTGGACGACCTACAATGTTTGAAGCACCAACCACAACAGCGTGCATCCCTTTATAACGCACACCGGTAGAGTCGAGTAGGGTAATGATCCCTTTTGGCGTACAAGGTCTTAGTGCTGGCATTCGTTGAGCAAGACGACCCACATTATAAGGATGGAAGCCGTCGACGTCTTTGTGAGGATCTATACGCTCTAACACTTTTTCCGCGTCTAGGCCTTCAGGTAGCGGCAATTGTACTAAGATCCCATCAACTTCAGGGTCTGCATTAAGCTCGTCAACTAGCGTGAGCAGTTGCGCTTCGCTCGTGTCACCTGGTAAGTCGAAAGATTTAGAAACAAATCCAACTTCTTCACAGGCTTTACGCTTTGAACCAACATAAACTTGACTCGCAGGATCCTGACCTACTAACACAACTGCCAAGCCTGGTGCTCTCAGACCTTGTGCCAGTCTCTCTTGAACTCGTTGTGCAACAGTAGAACGAACTTGTTTCGCGATAGCTTTGCCATCAATGATGTTTGCCGTCATGATTGACCTATATTAAGGGTTAAAAAACTTGAACGATGATAGAGCCTTTAAATTCTCCTATACAAGTACTTTTATTGAGTGATGACTCTGCTTGTAAAGAAAAATAATGGGGTTGCTCTATTTATATGTCCTGCTAATTAGTTTGATAGAGGACATTTGCCCGCTATTTTCGCAAAAAACAGCCAGCCCGCCAAGTTAGCATTGCGTAAAACTGGAGGTTTTCACAACTTGCCTAGGTAAGAGCGTATAAAATTTGATTAAGTCAGCTGTTTTATCAACAATTTGTGGTAAAATTAGGCAGTTGAAACAAAAACTAAAAAAAATATTTGACCTGCTGGGGGCAAATCACTATTATGCACCCCGTTGCCAACGAGGACTCACCGATAAAAAGGTTCTTAGTTCTCCAAGGTCACAGTCGGCGATTAGCGCAGCTTGGTAGCGCACTTGGTTTGGGTCCAAGGGGTCGCAGGTTCAAATCCTGCATCGCCGACCACTTTTAAAATAAGATAGTAGCATGAAGATGTTTACTCGAGTTTGCGCCCTTAGCTCAGCTGGATAGAGCAACGCCCTTCTAAGGCGTCGGTCGAAGGTTCGAATCCTTCAGGGTGCGCCATCTTATTTTAATCCACATGTAGTGGCGGCTGTAGCTCAGTTGGTAGAGCCCTGGATTGTGATTCCGGTTGTCGTGGGTTCAAGTCCCATCAGTCGCCCCATCTACATGCCAAAATTAGTCGGCGATTAGCGCAGCTTGGTAGCGCACTTGGTTTGGGTCCAAGGGGTCGCAGGTTCAAATCCTGCATCGCCGACCACTTCTACAAAATACTTATGTTCGGCGATTAGCGCAGCTTGGTAGCGCACTTGGTTTGGGTCCAAGGGGTCGCAGGTTCAAATCCTGCATCGCCGACCACTTTCTCTCTATCAGTATCTCAGTCATTTATTTCAAATTTACTAACTTTTAATCAATTAGCACCAATATGCCTAATTATTTAACCTGATTGCTCGACTCCGTCGTTGAATAGGTTATAATGCCGCGTCTATTAATTAACGTAGTGCCCGTAGGGCAGGCAACAAGCGTCACATGCAACGGAGAGTTTGGCAGTTTAGCCGAAGGCCCACAAAAGCATGATGGTTGTCTTGTTAGTAAGGAAGGCGCTTTGTCGCCCAAAAATGAAGATTGAGGTAAATCATGCAAGTTTCTGTTGAGACGACTCAAGGCCTTGAGCGCCGTCTGACCATCACCGTTCCTGCAGAGAACGTTGAGACTGAAGTTAAAAAACGCCTACAACAACTGTCAAAAACACAGCGTATCGATGGCTTCCGCCCTGGTAAAGTACCAGTGTCAATCATCACTAAGCGTTACGGCGCAGCTGTTCGTCAAGAAGTTGCTGGCGATATTATGCAGCGTAATTACATCGAAGCAATCATTGCTGAGAAAATCAACCCAGCGGGTGCACCTACATTTGCTCCTAAGTCACTAGAAGCTGGTAAAGATTTAGAGTTCGATGCAACTTTTGAAGTATACCCTGAAGTTGAGCTTAAAGACTTAGATAAAATTGCAGTTGAGAAGCCTGCTGTTTCAGTAACTGACGAAGATCTTGCTAACATGCTTGAAACACTTCGTAAGCAACACGCTACTTGGACTGAAAGCGACGCAGCTGCTGGCGAAAAAGACCGTGTAACGGTTGACTTCGTTGGTACAATTGACGGTGAAGAGTTTGAAGGCGGAAAAGCTGAAGACTTCCCTCTAGAGCTTGGTCAAGGTCGTATGATCCCTGGTTTCGAAGATGGTATCGTTGGTAAGAAAGCAGGTGACGAAGTCGTTTCTGATGTGACTTTCCCTGAAGACTACCACGCTGAAAACTTAAAAGGTAAAGCAGCTCAATTTACAATTACTGTGAAGAAAGTTGAAGTTCAAGAGCTTCCTGAACTAACTGACGAGTTCGCAACTAAGTTTGGTGTTGCTGAAGGTGGTGTTGACGCACTTAAAGAAGAAGTGAAGAAGAACATGGAACGTGAGCTTAGCCAAGCGGTTAAAGCAAACGTAAAAGATCAAGCGATCAAAGGTCTTCTTGACACTAACGAAGTTGAAGTGCCTAAAGCACTAGTTGATCAAGAAATCGACGCACTTCGTCAACAGGCTGCACAGCGTTTTGGCGGCAACGCGCAAAACATGCCTGAGCTACCAGCTGAGCTTTTCCATGAGCAAGCTGTTACTCGCGTAAAAACTGGCTTGCTTTTAGGTGAAGTAATCAAAGCGAATGACATCAAAGCTGACGATGCAAAGGTTGAAGAATTAATCGAGACTGTTGCTTCTGCATACGAAGATCCAAGTGAAGTAGTTTCATACTACAAAACAAACGATCAACTTATGCAGCAGATGCGTAACGTAGCAATGGAAGAGCTTGCTGTTGAAGCTGTACTTGCAGCTGCAACTGTTTCTGATGTTGAAAAATCATTCGATGACATCATGAACCCACAGGCTGCTCAATAAGTCTTTGAAGAAATCATTGACTTCCAGCTAAGCTGAAGTTTAAATGGCTCGAGTTACTCGGTGAGAGAATTCGGGCCATTTTTGTTTTTACACCTTGATATTGAAGCATAAAGTACTTATATCTTGAGGCATGGCTTATTTTATTAGCTATACTTGATGGTATAAGACAAAATGTGCTTATCACAACGAGCTGTTAGAAATGCTCGTTCTATTTCGCTCAAAAAAGTATTAGCCTAAAACCGAATGACAGAATGTCTCTTGAGTCGCAAGCGATTTAAGTTACCTATTACAATAAGGCAACAAATTCTGTGCTAGTAAGGAATAAAAAACATGAATGATGGTATGATCGATCCAATCAATGCGTTAGTACCTATGGTCGTGGAGCAAACGGCTAAAGGCGAGCGTTCTTATGACATTTACTCTAGACTACTTAAAGACCGCATCATTTTTTTGACAGGTCAAGTAGAGGACCATATGGCCAACTTGATCGTGGCACAGATGTTGTTCTTGGAGTCGGAAAGCCCAGACAAAGATATTTTCTTGTATATCAATTCACCTGGTGGCTCCGTGACTGCTGGAATGTCTATCTACGATACAATGAACTTTATTAAGCCTGATGTTAGTACGGTTTGTGTTGGTCAGGCAGCGAGTATGGGAGCATTTTTGCTTTCAGGCGGCGCTAAAGGTAAACGTTATTGCTTGCCAAACTCTCGAGTGATGATCCACCAGCCTTTAGGCGGCTTCCAAGGTCAGGCATCAGATTTTGAAATTCATGCAAGAGAAATCTTGTCTATTAAAGAAAAGTTAAATCGTCTGATGGCTGATCATACTGGACAACCATACGATGTAGTTGCACGTGACACCGATAGAGATAATTTTATGACTGCTGACCAAGCCCTAGAATATGGCTTAATTGACGCGGTTCATTCACGTCGCGAACTGAAGTGATTAGTCGGTAACCAATGAGCATAAATCATTGGTTACTGCTATGCCAAAGCTTTTATTCTTTGGTATAGTTAAAAGAAATACGATGTTATCGACAGATAACAACAAAAGAATGAGGTAGCTGAATGTCAGACACTCCAACAGACGGCGATAAGAATAGCAAGCTGCTGTATTGCTCATTTTGCGGCAAGAGCCAGCATGAAGTTCGTAAGTTAATTGCCGGTCCATCTGTCTATATATGTGACGAGTGCGTTGAACTTTGTAACGATATTATCAGGGAAGAAATCAAAGATATTGCGCCTAAGCATGACGCGTCTGATAAATTACCTGTGCCAAAAGAGATCAGAAATCACCTTGATGATTATGTTATCGGTCAGGAGCATGCGAAAAAAGTGCTGTCCGTTGCTGTATACAATCACTACAAGCGCTTACGCAACCAAGGTGGTAAGGGTGATGTAGAATTAGGTAAAAGTAATATCTTGCTAATTGGTCCAACAGGTAGTGGTAAAACACTATTGGCCGAGACGCTTGCAAGACTTCTTGATGTACCATTTACGATGGCAGATGCAACAACGTTAACTGAAGCTGGTTATGTTGGTGAAGATGTTGAGAACATCATTCAAAAGCTGCTACAAAAATGTGACTACGACGTAGAAAAGGCACAACGTGGCATTGTCTATATCGACGAAATCGATAAGATTTCGAGAAAATCAGACAATCCATCTATTACCCGTGATGTATCGGGTGAGGGTGTACAACAAGCATTACTTAAACTGATTGAAGGTACGGTTGCATCTGTTCCGCCTCAAGGTGGCCGAAAACATCCGCAACAAGAGTTTTTGCAAGTTGATACATCGAAAATCTTATTCATATGCGGTGGTGCATTTGCTGGCCTTGATAAGGTGATCGAACAACGTAGTTCTAAAAATACAGGTATCGGTTTCGGTGCTGAAGTTAAGTCACAAGATTCAGAGCGTTCACTGAGCGAAACATTTAAAGATGTTGAGCTGAAGATTTGGTCAAGTACGGTTTAATTCCTGAATTTATTGGTCGTTTACCGGTTGTTGCGACTTTGACCGAACTTGACGAAGATGCGCTTATTGAGATCTTAAACGAACCAAAGAATGCCTTAACAAAGCAATATGCAGCGTTGTTTAAGATGGAAGGTGTGGATCTTGAGTTCCGTGAAGACGCTTTGCGAGCGATTGCGCATAAGGCGATGGAGCGAAAGACCGGTGCACGAGGATTGCGTTCGATTGTTGAAGGCGTATTGCTCGACACTATGTATGAGTTACCTTCATTGGAAGAAGTCAGTAAAGTAGTTATTGACGAAACCGTTATCAAAGGAGAGTCAGATCCGATTATGATTTACGAAAACAATGGTAAAGAAAAAGCGGCATCTGAGTAGCTCAGAATTAAAATAAAAGGAGCCTAGTGCTCCTTTTTACATCTAAGTTAGGGGCTAACAAAAAGTATAAGGTAAACTGCGAGGCTAGCTCATGGTTGGTAAGCTAAATCAGTATTTTCCCTCACCAGAGCTTATACCAATTATGCTTAATACTTGCTCAATTTGAAGGCGTAAATCTGACGCTAACTGCGCTAAACATCTTCTATTTAGAACAACTAAATGGAGAGTTTTCGCATAGTAATAGACAGAGTTTTCTCGCCTCAAAATAGACCACTTAATTAAGAAAATTGGTATCATTGCAAATAAGCTGGAGCTTTAGTTTACTGATATTTGATTGCTTTATGCCTTAAATTGATCCCTAGTTGATGTGGATTACTATAAACTATTGAACTTTATCTGCGTTATCCCCATATAGCTCAGTATTCCCAAAATTAATTTAAGTGCGAAGAGAACATAATGACGCTTGAAAGAACGGATCGAGTAGAAATTCCTGTGCTAGCGCTGCGCGACGTAGTCGTGTATCCGCACATGGTGATCCCGCTGTTTGTAGGTCGAGAAAAATCAATAAAATGCCTAGAAGCAGCGATGGACAACGACAAGCAAATCTTTTTGGTTGCGCAAAAAGACGCTTCAGTTGATGACCCTAGCACTGATGATGTCTACCAAACAGGCACTATTGCGACGGTGTTACAACTATTAAAGCTGCCTGATGGTACGGTAAAAGTACTTGTTGAAGGCACGCAGCGCGCCAAAATAGACGAATTCTTAGTTACAGACGAATATTTCTTAGCGCAAGCACAGTACATCCCTTCACAGGATGCTGATGAGCAAGAGCAAGATATATTAGTGCGTAGTGCAATTAGCCAGTTTGAAGGCTATGTAAAGCTTAATAAGAAAATTCCACCTGAAGTACTGACGTCAGTTTCAGGTATTGATGAGGCCGCACGCCTTGCTGATACAATGGCTGCGCATATGCCAATTAAAGTGCCTGAAAAGCAAAAGGTACTGGAAATTCATGACGTAACAGAACGTCTTGAGTACTTGATGGCGCTGATGGAAGGTGAGATCGATTTACTTCAAGTAGAAAAGAAAATCCGTTCTCGCGTGAAAAAGCAAATGGAGAAGTCACAACGTGAGTATTATCTGAATGAGCAAATGAAAGCAATTCAGAAAGAACTTGGTGAGTTAGACGACGTACCAGATGAATTTGAAGCGCTGAAAAAGCGCATTAGCGAAGCAAAAATGCCGCAAGAAGCGGAAGAAAAAGCACTGGCGGAGCTGAACAAACTGAAGATGATGTCACCGATGTCTGCAGAAGCGACTGTGGTGCGTTCTTACATAGAGACGATGATAAATGTCCCATGGAAAAAACGCTCTAAGGTGAAAAAGGACTTAGCAGGTGCGCAAAAGATTCTAGACTCTGACCATTATGGCTTAGAAAAAGTAAAAGATCGCATTATCGAGTACCTTGCCGTACAACAACGCACCAATAAGCTCAAAGGCCCTATCCTGTGCCTAGTTGGCCCTCCTGGAGTTGGTAAAACCAGTTTAGGCCAATCTATCGCGCGTTCTACAGGTCGTAAGTATGTGCGTATGGCGCTCGGTGGCGTGCGCGACGAGGCTGAAATTCGTGGTCACAGAAGAACCTATATTGGCTCAATGCCGGGTAAGCTTATTCAAAGTATGTCGAAAGTTGGCGTGAAGAACCCGCTTTTCTTATTAGATGAAATCGATAAGATGTCATCGGACATGCGCGGCGACCCTGCATCTGCTCTATTAGAGGTGTTAGATCCTGAGCAAAATAGCAACTTTGCAGATCACTATTTAGAAGTAGACTACGATTTATCAGACGTGATGTTTGTTGCGACATCAAATAGCTTCAATATACCAGGCCCACTGCTTGATCGTATGGAAGTGATCCGTTTGTCGGGTTATACCGAAGATGAAAAGCTTAATATTGCGAAACAGCACTTAATTCCTAAACAGATCAAGCGTAATGGTCTGAAAGAATCTGAAATTAACATCGAAGACAGTGCGATTATTGGTATTATCCGGTATTACACTCGAGAGGCTGGGGTACGGAACCTAGAGCGCGAAGTTTCTAAACTCTGTCGCAAAGCGGTGAAAAACATTTTGCTAGACAAAGATGTAAAGCAAGTTGTGATTAACCAAACAAACCTAGAAGAATTTTTAGGTGTTCAGCGCCATGATTACGGTAAAGCTGAAGATGGTGATCGTGTTGGTCAAGTTACGGGTCTAGCGTGGACAGAAGTTGGTGGTGATCTATTGACCATTGAATGTGCTGCTGTACCAGGCAAAGGCAAACTGACGTACACTGGCTCTTTGGGTGATGTGATGCAGGAATCTATTCAGGCTGCGATGACGGTGGTGCGCAATCGTGCTGAAAAGCTTCGTATTAACGACGACTTTTACGAGAAGCGTGATATTCATGTGCATGTTCCTGAAGGCGCGACTCCTAAAGATGGACCAAGTGCGGGTATCGCCATGGTAACAGGCTTAGTGTCAAGTTTAACAGGCAACCCAGTGCGTGCAGATGTCGCGATGACCGGTGAAATCACATTACGTGGTGAAGTGCTGCCAATTGGTGGTTTAAAGGAAAAGTTACTTGCAGCGCATCGTGGTGGAATTAAACGAGTTTTAATACCAAAAAAGAACGAGCGTGACTTAAAAGAAATTCCTGAAAATGTCCTTGAAGGACTTGATATTCATGCTGTGTCTTGGATTGACGAAGTTCTATCATTAGCATTAGCGCAGCCAATAGACAGTTTTAGTGTAGAATCACAAAAAAACTAAGAAAAAAGCCAAAAAATTAAGTGAAAAGGCTTTTCAAATCTAAAAGGTGTGTTAAGTTAGGCACTGTATTCAAGCTTGGTGGTTCGCAAGCCCCGTAATCACTAGGCTTGAGAAAGATTTCGAGAATTAGAGAGTCGCTGTGATGTCTCTAAATGAATAGCAAAAGTTATCAGATAGAAGTAACTTTTGATAATAACTATGGAAGAGGATGATATTGTGAATAAATCTCAATTAATCGATCAAATCGCAGCTGATGCTGACATTTCTAAAGCGGCTGCTGGTCGTGCGCTAGATTCATTCATTGAGTCGGTAACCGGTGCACTTAAAGAAGGTGACTCTGTTGCACTTGTAGGTTTTGGTACTTTCTCAGTACGTGAGCGCGCTGCACGTTCTGGTCGTAACCCACAAACTGGTGAGACTATTCAAATCGCAGCAGCTAACATCCCATCTTTCAAAGCGGGTAAAGCGCTTAAAGACGCAGTAAACTAATTCATTTTGGATTAGGCGATGCAGAGTCATCGCGAACTGCTTCAAGATAAAAGGCGTATCTGCTAAGATACGCTTTTTTTATACCACCTCAAACCTCGTGGCGGTGGTGTGATGCTAACCCAAATCTAGCAATACAAAGTGCTTATGTGCTTTGACTTAGATAAGAGAAACAATAAATGCTTGAAAAGATCAGAGAAGGCTCACAGGGCCCTGCGGCTAAAATCATATTAGGTTTAGTCATCTTATCTTTTGCGTTAGCAGGGATCGGTGGTTACCTAGGTCAAACCACTGAGCAACCTGTCGCAGAAGTCAATGGAATAAAGATCTCGCAAACAAAGTTCTCACGTGCTTACTCGAATGAGCGTGCACGTTTAGAGCAGCAGTTTGGTGAGTATTTTGCGCAAATAGCAGCAGATCCAAATTACATGGCACAAATCCGCCAAGGTGTTGTAGATCAATTAGTACAGCAAGAACTACAGTCACAACTGGCAAAGGAACTTGGTCTTCGAGTGAGTGATGAGCAGGTGAAAAAAGCGATTGTTGAGATGCCTTACTTCCAAATCGGTGGTGAGTTTAGCAATGACCGTTACCTCCAAGTTATTCGCCAGATGAATTTTCAACCTGACAGCTTCCGTGAGTATTTACGCGATGAAATGACACGAGCACAACTTATCTCTGCGGTAGCTGGCAGTGACTTTGTATTAGAAAATGAATTACAACATTCTCTTGCGTTACAGCAGCAAACCCGTGCAATCGATTATGCCGTCTTAAGTAAAGATTTAGTAAAAGATGAAGTCTCAGTTTCACCAGAAGAGGTTCAGAGCTACTATGATCTAAATCAGAATCAGTTCCAAGCACCAGAGTTGGTGGCTGTGAACTATATTGAGTTGAAAGCAGAAGATTTAGAGCCTGCTGAGCCGGTTACTGAAGAGGCCGTTAAAACATATTATGAAGAACAAAAGAACCAGTATTTAGAGCCTGAAAGGCGTCGCGTTTCACACATTTTAGTAGACTTGGGTGAAGATGCTGCAGCTGCAAAAGAAAAAGCAGACATGCTGCTAGCGGAGCTAAATAGCGGTGCTGATTTTGCAACTCTTGCAGAAGAAAAATCAGATGATATTGTCAGTGCAGAACTAGGTGGTGATTTAGACTGGATTGAACGAGAGATGATGGATCCTGCATTTGAAGACGCAGCGTTTTCGCTTGCAGCAGTAGGTGATGTATCAGAGGTGGTTGAATCTGAGTTTGGTTATCACATCATTAAGCTGACTGATATTCAACGTCAACAGGCCCAATCTTTTGATGATGTTAAAGATGAGTTGCGTGCTGAGCTTGAAAAAGCAGCTAAAATAGATGCTTTCTACCAAAAACAAACTCAGGTTGCTGAATTGGCCTTTGAAATGGCGGACTCCCTTCAAGATGCAGCAGAAGTTGCTGGCGTAGAAGTTAAGTCTACCGAGTTAGTAAGCCGTAATGCGCTTCCTGAGCCATTAAACATGCCAGCTATAAATAATACTATTTTTACTCCTGAATTAATCGAAGACAGAGTGAATTCAGAAGTTTTAGAGGTTGCGCCAGAACATATTGTCGTTGTACGTGTTTCGGATCATAAAGCTGCGGCCACTAAACCACTAGAAGAAGTCAGTGAGCAAATTCAAGCACAGCTAGTTGCTGAGAAAGCATCAAGCTTGATTACTGAGAAAGCTCAATCACTGTTTGAGCAATTGCAAAATGGCACGACACTGGCAGATATTGCCAAAGCACAAAATGTTGAGGTTAAAAGTGTCAATGAGCTGCAGCGTAGAAGCTATGATGTTCCTCCTGCGATTGCAACTGAAGCATTTAAACTTCCTCAACCTGGTGTTGCGCAATCTTACCCTGCGTTGGTTGAATTAGGTAATGGTGATGCTGCATTTGTGGTGCTTAAATCAGTAACCACTCCAGACGTGGATGGACAGATAGATCCGCAGCAGAAACAATCAATCACTTCCTCATTTGCTAATAAAAATTATTTAGAGCTACTGGCAGCACTTGAAGCTAAAGCCGAAGTAATTAGGCCACAGCTACAATTAGCTGAGCAGCAATAGCAACTCAATAATGAAAAAAGCGCCGCGTTGGCGCTTTTTTTTATGTGTATATAAATGTGATCTAACGGAGCATCTTATTATACCAATTCGTCTTAATACTTGCTCAAT
>NZ_RCSQ01000123.1:0-18577 GCF_004103255.1 Pseudoalteromonas sp. PS5 | reverse complement strand
ACTAAATAGCGAAATTTTTGCCTTGCCTACAGGATATAGATACCTTGGCGTGAGCAGGGCGCGGAAGCGGTGTTACCGACAAGATTTTCTCGCCTCAAAATAGACCACTTAATTAAGATAATTGGTATAAATATAATTTTGTTTTAGGATAATTATTGGTTGCCCTTAGCTATTATCCTTTGTCGAAGTTTTAAATCGACTTTGTGTCAACACTGTTGGGTATAACTACCACAAGCTCAACTTAATTGGTTTAAAAATGCCGTTATTGAACTTAATTCTCTTTGCTTTTTATTGACGCATGTTTTTGTAGCTAACTCAAGCTGTTGCAAACTCTTTTCTAGCCCATCAATATCGGAACGCATCGGTTCGAAAAACTGCTTAGCTTGATTGAGGTGTGATGTATCACAACGCGAAAATAAATAGAAAGGTAACCTTGGAACCGCAAATGGCGGGAGTTTTGTTTTAAGGCTTGTAAAGTTGTTATAAAACCATTTTTGATAACGCGCTTTTCGCGCTTTACCTTGTTTGTTACCCGCTAAGATATACCCTAAATCAGAGGCCGTGACCTGCTTAGTGAGCGCATACTTAAGCATTTCTTGTTGCAAAGCTGGCTCACCAAAATAACCCATCGCTGACAGCAAGTGCGTACGTTTGCTTGGATTATTCGTTGACTCAAACTGCTGCTGATATGCCTTTAATAGCTCAGCACTGCCATAATAAGCTGCTATTTTTAAAAAGCTTTCTACTAGGTATGGGTCAACCTTATCTGCGTCGCTGAGATAAAGTAGTGCTTGCTTTTTGGCGTGGGTAATAATCTCGCTATGCTTAGTCTCAAAAGCCAGTATTTCTATTAGCTGAGCGCGGATCTCAGAGCTAGCTGGCTGCTCCTCTTTAGTCGCTGTTAGCCCATAATGCTTAAATGCAGGCTCAATATAGGTGGCAAAAAATGCCGCCCAGCGCTTTTGGTCAATATTCTCTTTATACAAATGATATTGACTGAGTAAACTCGTCAATGCGGTTTTAGCGACCTCAGGGTGGTCATCATTAGTATAGTGGCCTAATGTTGTCATGAGGGTGGCAGTATCAATCTTTCCGGCATCTAATAGCGCCTCGACATTATCAAGCACATCCAGTTTTTCACGTGTATTGAGCTTGCTGGTGGCGTGCTGCGTTAAGCCAATGAGGTTTTCTGATGAAAGCTGCCAGCGGTAGTAACCTGTGACATTGGCATTAGGTAATATCCACTCAGGTTCAAATGCCAGCGTGACTTGCTTAGATTGTGCGTCGAGTAGCAGCGATGTGGTGGCCGATTGTTCCCCTTTCCCATAACGTAGAATGATTGGAATGTGCCAAGTTTGAGATGGTACTGTTTGCCCGTGAATAGCAAAACGTTGTTGTGATATTGTCAGTGTTGCGCCATTTTGTTCCACGGTTAGAAGTGGAAAAGAAGCTTGAGAAACAAAAGAGTTTAACACAGCGGCAACCTCTTTATTCGAGACTTTACTCAATGCGCTCCAGAGATCTTTTGCCTCGGCATTTTTATGTGCATACTGGCGGACATAGTTTCGCATGCCTTGCTTAAAAACGTCCTCTCCTAACCATTGTTCGACCATATACAAAATGGCACTGCCTTTACTGTAAGCTAGCCACAAGCCATCCATAATGTCTGCTTCGGTATTGATTGGTTTTTGAATAGGAGAGGTCGTGGCTTGAGCATCAAAGTCCATCGCGTAGTGTTGCAGCAATGCCAAGTTAGATTCCAGTTCAGGATGGAGCTGGTGGGTGATTTTGGATGCAATCCATGTCGCAAATGCTTCGTTGAGCCATAAATCGTTCCACCACTTCATTGTTACTAAATTTCCATACCATTGATGCGCTAACTCGTGAGTAATAATATTGAGGTGATCAATACGAGCACGTTGAGTTGAACGAGCTGGGTCGATAAGTAAAATATCTTCTCGGTATGTTACTAGGCCTGCGTTTTCCATTGCTCCAAAAGGAAACTCAGGTACGGCGACTTGATCCAATTTTTTATAGACATAGGGAATGTCAAAATACTTTTCCAGTGCTGTTAATATTTTTGGCGTATTTTCAATGCTATATGCGGCAAGACTTGACTTGTTTTGCGGTGTAATTAGGTTTCCAGGAACAGACATTCCCGGTACTTTTAGCACTTCAAATGGTCCAACCGCGATCGCTAGTGAATAGGATGGTAGTGGAAGTGTTTTATCAAAGTAATGAGTAACCAGCCCTTTTGATTTTGTTGTTTTTAGCAATGGTGTATTGGTAAAGACTTTTTGATCTTCAGGCGCTGTGATGGTTATTTTAAAGGGGATCTTATATTCAGGTTCATCAAATACAGGAAATGCACGGCGTGCGTCGCTCATTTGAAATTGGCTGAATAGATAGGGAACTCCATTATCAATCGTTTTATATAAACCAACACTTTTCCGATTATAAGGTGCAGTATAATCCATCGTCAGGGTGTAACGACCTTTGGGGAAGCTATGCTCACAGCTGAGCTTAACTTTACCAGTTTTAAGCATTTGACTTTCAAGATTGCAAAATTGTTTACCGTTTAATTTTGCGGTTTCAATGTTGTAATCAAGGCCGTTAACTTCAATGAATGACGTCTCGTTTAAAACCTCAAGTGTAATGACTGTACTGCCCGAAAATACATCTTTTTTGGGATCTAAATTAAAAGCCACAGTTTGCGATAGTGGCTTTGCTACTGGTGCCAAGCGATGGAGTGCTGCGTTATCCTGTGCGAGAGATACGGTACTTATCATTAACAAGACAGCACCGACTGATTGATGTGTATTTAGCATAAAATTCCTTGCCTATTGTGATGTGCTATTTTTACTTAATCGACTCTCAATGTGGCCAGAAAACCAAGAAACTACTTTAAAAACCTAATCAGAACAGATAAACAGCAATGCTCTGGCCATATCGTCATGGCTTTCGCGCATCAAAGTGAGAATATAAATTAAGCAAAAACTACCATTGTTATTGTTAGTTTGTTCAGCGCGTTGAATGGGTTACCAATACCAAACAATCGCGGTACTTAGGGGTTACCTGCGTCCCCTTTACCATAACAATTTATCTGTCAGGAGATAGGCAATTTATCGTTAAGTTTTATGTAACAAAAAGTGTTCTTCAGCGGTCTTTGAGTTTCACCTTGAAAGTTAACTACTGGGCAGTTTAAATAGCAAAAATACAAATGTATTGCGCGTTTTAGTATCTAATGTGCTCAAGGTATACCACGGCTAAATAAGCAAATTTACGTGCAAAATGTAGGTGGCTCGAAAAGTAATAATTATCGATCGCTTGGCTATTTATGCTTTATCACGTGTTCAAGTTTTAAGTATGAGCCAATGAAATTTAACCAGTTCACGAGCGTCCACTTAGGCTTGGGTTTGCTATAGTGCATCGTCTTTCCTTTACTAATTTTACGTATTCAATAACTGTATATTGGTTCAAAATATGGCAGGATACCAACGATGTTTAATTACAATTAATATAAGTTGAACTTATGGATAAGAGGCTCAGATACCTAAATGCGTTACGTTGCTTTGAAAGTGCAGCTAGGTTGCAAAGTTATACACAAGCCGCATCAGAATTGAATATTACACAAGCTGCGGTGAGCCAACAAATGCGCCAACTAGAAACAGCCCTGGAAGTTAAATTATTTGTGAGAAAAGGTCGTAACATGCACCTAACTGAAGCCGCTGAGGTACTGTTGACGTCAACTCAAGGTGCATTTAACCGTCTAATTGATGGCTTAAATCAGATTCAAATGCAAGAGATGGCAGGGAGTTTAACTATTACTTCAACACAGTCATTTTGTTCACTATGGTTAATGCCCAATTTATGCTCCTTCTATGACGCTTATGATGATATTCAAATTCGCGTACTTGGCTCTAATCGCCTGGAAGACATCAGGCTTAATCATATTGATGTGGCGATTCGGTTCTCAACTAAGGCCGATTTAGCATGCCCTACAGGACTTGAACAGATTTATTTGGGGGGAGATAAAAGTTACCCAGTTTGCTCAGCAAATTATAAAGAAAAACTTGATCTTAAAACGCCCGCGGATTTGGCGAGATGCGATTTAATTCATCATGATGACAATAAAGTGAGCTGGAAGGAGTGGTTTGAGGCGCAAGGTTTATGTGCCACAAGTGCTTGTGCAAAAGGGCCGCATACACGTGTTTCATCCAATGATTTAGCGCTGAGTGCAGCATTAAAAGGGCAAGGCGTTGCATTGGTTTCTAAGGAATTATTTTTAGACTTTCAACAAGCAGGGCTTATTGTACAGCTTTTTGATATTCCGCATCCTGTGGTCTGGCAACGTTATGTACTTTATGACCCTCATTCACCTAAACGCAAACGTATTCAAGTATTTATAGACTGGCTAATCGACAGCCTTCCTTAAATAGCGCTAATCGGTATGCGCACTAACAAAGTCATATTATGTCTTTCTTATGGCTAGTTTTTACGTTTTTCGCATAAATTCGCCTTGCTTACTTTGGGAGGCACCCAGCTACCGCTAAGGTACCTACATCGATGTAGGCAAGGCAAAAATTTTGCTATTTAGTTGTTCTAAATAAGAAATTTTTAACGCTGTCAGCGTCAGATTTACGCCTTCAAATTGAGCAAGCATAAAGTCTAATTGGTATAAGTATTGCCATTATCTGGCTGTGTTAATTTTTGGTTTTTATTCTGTATCTTTTTTGTGTTATTTGTATATTGCGTGCAATCGCTATAAAAAGGAGGTACACTGCCAATAGGTTGCTTAACGGACAAATTAAAAGGACATTAATTTGAAATTTATTATTTCGCTATTTCCAGCACTGATCTTAACCAAAGTGGTCTTTTATGTATGGGATTTCGATTATCTCATGATAGGTGAACCCTTGGATGTTGGTAAGTTGCTAATAGATATTAGTGTGTTCGGTTTTTTCTATTTTATTGCGCTTTTAGCATACGATCACTTCTTTGGTGAGAAGCTACAATTGGAGCGCTCATCGGCAAAACAAGTTGTTAATAAAAAGAGAGGCAGTTCAACCTAATATTTACACTTCTCCTGTTTTGGTTTAACGATTTTTGAATGTGCATGTCAATTACTTCTACATGGTCAACTCACTTATAATTGTTGGGTATAATTTACATCCCTCTGCATTTTTTATCTTCTATACTGTAAATAATTCTCTAACTAACTATGGCCAGAGCTAGTTGTTAGTCCGGCAACGCATAATATTACGAGACAACCGATTAGATGCGAACGCTTGATTAGCGCTGGTGTTACCCCCGTTCTCTCTGGCTAGATAAGGAAGTAAGTTTATTGCTGGCATCATTGTTGCTGCTACATCGTATTCATCACGTCTAGGAGAAAAATATGGATTTATTGAGAGTTATTGTCGCAATTTTACTGCCACCTCTGGGGGTTTTCTTACAAGTAGGCCTTGGTGGTGCTTTTTGGTTGAACATCCTGCTTACGTTACTTGGATACATTCCGGGGATTGTGCATGCTGTATGGGTCATTGCTAGAAGGTAACAAGCGTCACGGTCATCTTTGCAGGTCTGCCGCTTAACCTGCAAAGATCTCAATGATGATGGGGACAACTGAAAGTACCAAGAGCATTGCCATTATAAAATTAAACCACCGACGTGCTTTAGCACTCTTCAAAACATGTTGGAGTGTTGAACCGAACACCAGCCAAACTCCCACGCAGGGAAACGACACCAAAAGAAAGACGACACTAATCATGACATGCTGATATGTAAACTCTGTACCCGTCGTTGTATAAGTTGAAACCGCCCCAACTGCAACTATCCACGCTTTAGCGTTCACCCACTGAAATAATGCACCTTTTAGAAATGAAAATGGCATTGTGTGGGTTTCGGCGAGTTTGATACTTGATGACTTGGCAATTTGATATGCGAGGAAAAGCAGATAAACAACGCCTATACACTTGAGTAAATAATGCAGTATGGGATAGCGGGCAAACAGTGTTGCAAACCCAAGACCGACTAGCAGTAGCATGATGGCAAAGCCTGCACATATACCACTAAGTAATGGGATACTGTTTTTGAACCCAAAGTTCATGCCTGACGACATCACCATGATGTTGTTGGGTCCGGGGGTTACTGAAGAAGCAATAGCAAATAAGGTGACTGCAATCAGATAATCCAAGTTTCTTTCCTTAATACTTGTCACTTTACTTTTTTATATCACAACGCAGTAGAAAGCAAATTAAACCTCGAGTTGTTTTTTGTTTTGTTATAATGTAGCATTTATTAGAGTTATAATATCACATATGTATGAGTAGGACTCTTTCATGGTACTAAAAGGTAAACTTTTGGCTGTTGCCATTTCTGCACTTGTTCTTTCTGCTTGCGGCGGTACTGAACACACAATTGTAAAAGCTGAGTCATCAACTCATGATGATAGCAGCCACAATGATGATCACGATGCCGATCACCACACTAGTATTACAGATACACTGGGTCGTATCCTAGTTACTAGCGCTGAGAGTAACGTTGTCAATTTGTATTCAGCAGCAGATAAGTCATTAATTGATGCAATCGGTGCGACTAGCTACCCACAGTATATTTACCCGTCAGAAAATCATCGCTTTGCAATTTTAGTACAGCGCGATGAGGGTAGAGTTGAATTTGTTGATGGTGGCTTATATCAAGAAGCACACGGTGATCATTATCATGCCTATCAACATGTGCCTGCTTTGGTTGATTTTCAGTTAAGTTCGGTAAAGCCTACTCATGTAACCGTTGGCGAGTCAGGTATTGCGGTATTCTCCGATGGTGACGAAGAAACGGCGCAAAATGCAGGCGTTACTATGTTTAGTGAGCATCACATTAGTGGCGAGCAAAGTGAGGCCGCAACACTGCATTATAACACCTATATGCACGGCGCTGCGCAAGCTAGAGGCGAGTATTTGGTCAGCACTATAAGAGCACCAGAGAGTGAAACGTCACTGCCTTCGCAAATCGGTTTGTATCATGCCCATGGCGACCACTTCCATCAAGCGCAAGTATTTGACTTGAACTGCCCTGCTTTACATGGCAGTGCACAAAACGAAGATGTTGTTGCGTTTGCGTGTGCTGACGGTGTTGCACTTATCAGTCAGCAAGGCTCAAGCTTTAACGCTACTAAAGTAACAAACCCCGACTTTTTTGCACAGGGGCAGCGGATCTTCGCCATAAAAGGGCATCATGAAGTAAACCAGTTTATCGCTGCTGCCGGTAATGATCTTGTTCTGCTAGCGCCAGCAACTGGTCATATTGAGAAGTTGGAGTGGCAAGCGAGTGAACAATATCGTATTGCTAGCTATGGTTTTAGTTTTGGTGGAGAGCACTTGGTAGCAATGGACACCGCGGGTAAATTGAGCGTTTTCACAGCCCATGAGCATGACAATGAACAGCACTGGGAAATAAGCGGTGTGACTCAAGTGAGTGATGCTGATCTTACCGCCATGCCGACAGGCCACAAGTTTCAAATGACATTTTCTCAAGCAGAGCAAGCGGTCTACGTGAGTGACCCAATTACTCAGCAAATTAAAAAATATGACTTAGCATCAGCAACATTGCAAGACACTATTGAGCTTGACTATGTACCTGAAAAGCTTGTTTGGTTAGGTATTGCTGAAGAAGCGTCTCACGACCACGAATAACTCCCTCGACGAGTTCTATTAACCCATGTATGTGGGTTGATATAACACACTGTAGATAGTGGTTTTGCCACCTTAGTAACGCTAAGGTGGCATTTTTTTTGGCGTTAAAGAATAGAGGATGAATTCGGTAATCATGTGCCTAGTTAATACCAATCTTAATACTTGCTAATTTGAAGGAGTAAACCTGGCGCAAGCTGAACTACTGGCGCTTGCTAGAGTACCAAGCCCTAATAACAATACATATTAGCGCTTTGCGTTATAAGTATAAATGTTGCGTTCAGCGACAGAGCCATTCATTGTAGTGGTGTAATTTGCGACCAATTCAAAACCGTGGGTGCTAAACAGATGATTTACAGCTAATGCGTCCACGCGACAGCGTGTATGGATCTCTTGCTGAGCTTCACTTAATGCAGCGTGTAATAGCTGCTTACCAATGCCTTTACCACGAGTTTCGGTGTCTACCATAAAATTAGAAATATATAAGCCAGTTTGTAATTTGAAACGTGCTCTATCTTTAAAGTGTGCTATTGGTACAATAGACAAACTACCGATCAATTTTTGTGTTGAGGTATCAAAAATCACATGTACATCGCCTTCCGTGATTTCTTTTATCATCAGTAAACGGATCTCAGCACTATCAATTTCCTCATTACGAGGAGGGGCTGAAAAGGTTGCAATGTACAACTCAGTCAGTTGTTCAACTATCTCATCGGTTGGTGTAGAAACACGTACTATCATGCCCTAATGGCTCCTGTTTTAAGTTTTGTTAGTATAGCTGGTGAGTAAGTGCTCAATATTGCGTTTAAATAGCTCACTTGCGTGTTCGGTTAATACAGTGTTTTTTGCGATGGCATGTCCTAAATACAAGTTGTACAACTCGTAAGCTACACACTGAGGATCCAACTGAGGGTTAAAAATACCAGCACGAATACCGAGCTCTATTTTATGTTTTATGTAACCAAAAAGCCGATTATGCTGCTCGGTAACTTTTTTGTGAATTGGGCTATTGGTATGGCAGTTAAACTCAACCAAGGCTTTTATAAAAGGACAGGCTAAATGTGGCTCGTTAAATAACTCACGTGTCCAATCAGCCCAAATAGAGAACAGTTTTGTTAACTGAGTCAGTGGATCGTCATCTCTTGCTGGCGCTACAACGTGAAGCATAAACTGCGATTCGCAGTAATCTAAAATCGCCAGCTGCATATCTTCTTTACTGTCAAAGTGAGAGATAAGTCCACTGCGAGATAAGCCACAAAGTTTTGCCATAGCGCCGATAGTTACTTCAATCAAGCCATATTGGCTACTAAAGCGCATCCCTTGTTCTAATATGCTTAGCCGTGTTTTCTCGCCTTTATTCATCAGTTACGCGGTTATTCTTTGAGTAATACTTTTGATAACGCCAGTATCGCCTAAAATGCGGCGATGTCCAAGGCCTGAAGTTTGAATTAAACGCTCAGGTGCTGTCGCTATGAGCGCATGCACATGCTCAAATGGCGCGAATTTATCCTGAGTATCGTGAATAAAAGTAGGTTGAAACTGAGCCACACTATCATGAAACTTATCTCGAATATGATGCCAGTGAGTACCATATTTAGCTGTAATAGCGTCTAACACTTGGGCTAGCATTTTTTCAGAAATTCCCGCACGGGTTACACGCTCGAACATTAACTCAAAAAACTGTACCGGTGTTGCAATATTGATGATAACACGATTATGTAAATGGTAATTGGGTAAGTTCATTAATGCTACCGCGCCCATGGAGTGCCCAACTAATGCTACAATTTCATGGCGTTGTGCTTCAAGCTGCTCTATTAAGGTGTCAAGGGCTTCAATAAACGCCAGCAAATGTGCACGTTTACCACAAGATTGACCATGACCTGCATGATCTATGGCAACCACGCAATAGCCTGCTGCGACTAGCTCAGGGATTAAGGTATCGAAACAACTGCTATTATCGGCCCAACCATGGCTGAGAATAACCGTTTTTGAACCAAGCCCAAAGATGTTCACATGCACACGCCCAAGAGAAGTCAAAATATTCATCTCGCCGTTAGGCTTCTTATTTTTAAACCGGTAGTCACGCTTACCATGTGGACTCATTAATAGTACTTGCCCAAGCCTTGCCGTTACTGGTGGCGCAAGCGTACACATCAATCCTGTTATCCCTCTGCTTGCACGAGTTAATACAGACCCATCTTTATCGTTAAAGTAGCTGAATTTCATCCTTACCTCCAAAAAAGAACACTTGTACTATTTTTAAAATAGTACACTTGTACTTTTTTGTAAAGCGCAATTTTTCGCCACTCGTTTTCTTGCTTAGGATGAATTTACTTGTTTCCAGGAAAGTAAATAGATATGTTTATTATGTTAATGAATGGTGTGAAAAGACAGGGATGGTAATGAGTAACTTTCAGCAGGCAAAGTCATTAGCGCATATTGCGCATCCAGATATTCAGCATGGTAATCATCAAAGTGTATTTGCGCACTTGCAGGGTGTAAGCCAGATTAGCGCGGTGCTAGCAACTAAAATAGGCTTTACTGAGCAAGGACAGTTAATCGGTTTACTGCATGATTTTGGTAAATACAGCAGCGCATTCCAGCATTACATGAGCCTTATTATTCAAGAGCAAGCAGGCTATAACCCAGATAATGATGAAGGAAGCACGGAAAGTTCAGCGAGTAAACGTCTCAAAGGTAAAATTGACCACTCCAGTGCGGGTGCGCAGTGGGTCTATCAGGCATTACTGGCGCATTTGGACAAGTTACAGCAACAAGACCAAACGCTAGTGCCTTTCGGCCTTGCGATTGTACAAGCGTTAAGTATCTGTATCGCATCTCACCACAGTGGATTAATTGATTGCTTGTCAAAAAATGAGCATGTATTTGCTAATCGGATCAAAAAACACGACGACTTAACGCACCTGAGTGAATGCGTAGAAAAAGCTGATCCTGAAGTACTTACGCAAGCACAATCTCTTGCCAGCTATAACGGTCTTTTTAAGTGCAGTCAAAATCTTAAAAGTATGTTTCAAAAGTACGAGCTTTCTGTAATTGAGCAGGATTATTATTTTGGCATGTTTACCAAATTGCTATTTAGCTGCTTAATTGATGCCGATCGGATCGACAGTGCGGACTTTGAGCAACCGGATAATCGAGCTGAACGCTTTAAGCCAGCTGATTGGGGGCTGGCATGCGATAAAATAGAAAGTTTCATTGCTAAGTATGTACCAGTTAACCCGATAGACCACATTCGCTCAGAAATATCAAAGAACTGCTTAAATCGCGCCCAAGAAGATGTTGGTATTTATAGCTTAACGGTACCAACTGGTGGCGGAAAAACTTATGCGAGCCTGAGATTCGCACTGCATCATGCCAACAGGCATAACCTTGATCGGATTATCTATATTATTCCATTTACTTCAATTATCGAGCAAAACGCCGTGGCTATTCGTGATGTACTCAAGGGGCTAAATACAGACGATTGGGTGTTAGAGCACCATTCTAATTTGGAACCAGAGCAACAAACGTGGCGCTCAAAGCTGGCCTGTGAAAATTGGGATAAGCCCATCATACTGACCACCATGGTGCAATTTCTTGAAACAGTATTTGCAAGTGGTACACGTGGCTCAAGGCGATTACACCAGCTTAGTAATGCGGTGCTGGTGTTCGATGAAATCCAAACACTTCCTATTCGTTGTGTGCACTTATTCAATAATACCCTTAATTATTTGACGCGTTTTTGCCGCACCACAGCACTGATGTGTACAGCAACTCAACCTTTACTTAATCAATTACCACAACAGATAAAGCATTTAGGCGAGCTGCAATTACCACAAGAAAATGAATTAACTCCAAATATTGCTGAGCTTTATCAGCAATTGGAGAGAGTAAGTATAAAAGACATCACTAAAAAAACAGGGTGGAATGCAGCTGAGATCACCGAACTTATTCAAAAACAGCTAGCGGCAGAGCAAAGCTGTTTAGTGATTGTGAACACCAAAGCGTGGGCTAAAACTCTATTTCAAGCGTTGCAACACCAAGTTAGTGATGAAATAGCAATATTCCATTTAAGTACGGGAATGTGCTCAGCGCATCGTAAAGCGATTTTAGATGAGATCAGAATGCGGTTATCAGAAGGGGTGATGACACTTTGTGTCAGTACACAACTTATTGAAGCGGGTGTTGATGTCGATTTTGGCTGTGTGATCCGCTTTGTGGCTGGCCTTGATTCAATTGCTCAAGCGGCTGGGCGTTGTAACCGTAATGGTAAGCAGCAAAAAGGTAACGTGTTTGTGCTTAATCCAAACGACGAGAATATTGGCATGTTACACGATATTAGGACTGGAATTGCAGCCACAAACCGCATATTTACAGAGTTTGATGAAGTCGATTTACTAAAACCAGAGGCGATGGAGCGGTACTTCCAATACTACTTCTACGAGCGTCTTAAGGAGATGACATATCCACTCAAGGACGGCCAAAGCTTACTGAATTTGTTAAGTAGCAATCTAAATAATATCAACCCAACACAGTTTACTTTAAAGCAGTCATTTATGACTGCTGCCAAACAATTCAAAGCGATAGATGCGCCGATCCACTCAGTGATCGTGCCATTTAATGATGAAGCGCAAAGCATCATCACACAGCTATGTGCTATCAATAAGGCTTTTGATGCTGTGGCCTTTCACAATTTATTAAAAGCCGCGCAAAAGTACAGTGTGAACATTTTTCCTAACGTATGGCAAAAGCTCAATGAGCAACAGGCTGTATACCCAATCGCGCAAGACGAAGCTGTGTTTTATTTAAGTGAAGCATTTTACAGTCAAGATTTTGGCTTGAGCCTAGAGGTAGCAAATGCTCAGCAAGATTTAATTTTTTAAAAATAATTGTGTTTTTAACAAGGAGAGCTAAGTGAAAAACAGTATTAGCTTTAGATTATGGGGAAGGTACGCATTGTTTACCGATCCTATAACAAAAGTAGGAGGTGAAAAATGCACATACCACCTTCCAACTTACGAGGCAATAAAAGGGGTACTAAAGTCAATTTACTGGAAGCCGACGCTCGTTTGGCATGTTGACCGAGTTAGGGTGATAAAACCACTACGCACTCAAACCAAGGGTACCAAACCATTAAACTGGAGCGGGGGAAATACCTTAGCTTATTACACCTTTTTGCATGAGGTTGAATACCAAGTAGAAGCCCATTTTGAGTGGAATGAGCACCGGCCTGAACTGGCACGAGATAGGGTTGATGGAAAGCACTTTGCCATAGCAAATCGCATGCTTGAAAAAGGTGGCCGACAAGACATTTTTTTAGGCACTCGTGATTGCCAAGGATACGTTGAACCTTGCGTGTTTGGCGAAGGAGAAGGCGCGTACGACAACATTGACGAGCTAGGTTTTGGCTTAATGTTTCATAGTTTTGGGTATCCTGATGAAACTGGCAACAACGAATTGACCAGCCGATTTTGGCATGGCGTAATGAAAAACGGAGTGATTGATTATCCTCATGTAAGCGCATGTCCGGTTACGCGCTATGTGAGAAAAATGAATGCCAAAAGTTTTGAGCTTGAACATAATATTCAGAGCGCTGAACAAACGGAGCGCTGCCTATGACTTGGTTAACAACGCTCTATAAAACTTATGATGAGCTTGAAAAACGCAACGATACATTGCCGTTTGAACAGCAAGTCATGCCGATTTGTCATACTCTTCAAAACGCACACATTCATATTGTCATCAACAATCGAGGTGAGTTTCTTCGTGCTGAGGTGCTTGAAAAAGCGCAAATTGTATTACCTGCAACCGAGCAGTCTGCGGGGCGTAGCAGCGGTTTATGTGCACACGCTTTGGCGGATAAAATTCAATACGTTGCGAAAGACTACGCTGATTTTGGTGGGGTTAAAAAGCCAGGGTTTGAACTATATCAAGCGCAATTAAAAGCGTGGTGTGATTCAGAGTATAGCCACCCCGCTGTAACTGCTGTGCTCCAATACATCACCAAAGGTACTGTGGTAGCAGATCTCATCGCTGAAAAAGTGCTGCATCAGCAAGATAGAAAGTTACTGACAAAGTGGCAAGGTGCTGGAGAAGCGCCCACATTACTCAAAACACTACCAAAAGAAAAAGGACTATTTGATCAAGGCTCAGCACTTGTATGCTGGAGCGTAGAAACTCCCGACGAACCGCAAGCGAAAACTTGGCTTGACCCCAGCATTCAGCATAGCTGGATTGCTTTTGACAGCCAAAATGGTGATAACTCAGCGTTGTGCTATGCCACCGGAGAAAACAAACTGGTTGCTAGCAACCATCCTGCAAAAATACGCCACAGTGGTGATAAAGCCAAATTAATCTCCGCAAACGACAAAAGCGGTTATACCTTTAGAGGTCGCTTCTTATCTAATGAAGAAGCGTGCAGCATTAGCTTTGAAGTGACACAAAAAGCCCATAATGCACTGCGTTGTTTGTTAACGAAGCAAAGTGTATTTAGAAATGGTGATCAAGTTTATCTGGCATGGGCGGTGTCAGGCAAAACGGTGCCAAAAGCTACCGAGCCAGACTTTGTTGACTTCGCAAACTTACTAGAAACAAGCAACATTGTTGATCATACACAGGATTTAGGGCGGGAATATGCCAGTCAGTTAAGGCGTTATTTTAATGGCATAAAAGTAAAAAGCCAATTAGACGACAATGAGCAAATTGCTCTGCTGGGGTTAGACTCTGCCACACCGGGGCGGATGGGTATTTTGTATTATCGTGAAACCATAGCAAAAGAGTTTTTAGCTCGGTTAGAGCAATGGCAACGAGATCTGGGTTGGCAGCAAAGAGTCAAAATCAACGAGCATTGGCGATGGGTGTATAGCGCACCGAGTTTATTCAGGGTACTTGATGGCGTTTATGGAGACGTGCTTAAGTCAACCGACACACTAAAGAAAAACCTGATCACACGCTTATACCCCTGCATTGTTGAGGGTAAATCTATTCCGCAAGACATCATGCAAAGTGCTTTTCACCGCGCCATTAATCGAGCTGCATATAAATCGGATCAAACATGGCTTTGGTTACAAAACGTGGGGATAGCTTGCTCACTGATCAAAGGGTTTTATATCAGAACCACCAATTCAATTCTTCAAAAGGAATACCCAATGGCATTACAACAAGATAATACCAGCCGCGACTACTTGTTTGGTCGCTTACTGGCGGTGGCAAATAAGATTGAAAAAATTGCGCTTTCAAGTAGTGAGACAAACCGTTTAACAACAGCTGAGCGTTTTATGACGCAATTTGTCAACAAACCTTCTGATACTTGGCTGAATATCAGCAATGCGTTAGTGCCTTACCAACAAAGGCTATTTAATAATTACCAAGGATATGACAAAGCAACTAAAACAGTAATTAGTCAAATAACGGACATGTTTGACCCCGCTGACTTTACGTCAAACCAAAAGCTAAGCCCAGAGTTTTTACTTGGCTTTCACAATCAAATGATGTGGTTAGAGAGCCACAAGGTTGAGCAAGGTCTGTGGGTTAAAAAAGTAACTGATACGCAAACAACAGCGCCACTAGAAGAAACCGTTTAAGAAAAGGAATATCACAATGAGCTTACAAAATAAAATCGACTTTGCATTAATTTTTAACGTGTTAAACGCTAACCCAAATGGCGATCCACTCAACGGCAATCGTCCTCGAACAGATTATGATGGTTTTGGCGAAATTACCGATGTTTGCTTAAAGCGCAAAATACGAGACCGTTTGCAAGAAGTGGGAGAGAGTATTTTTGTACAATCTGATGAAAAGAAAACTGACGGTATGACTAGTTTACGCAACCGTGCTGAGTCTGATGAATTTGGGTTAGGTAAAGAGACGTTTAACAGCAAAAAAACAGCGCCTGATGAAGCCGCTAAAAAGTGCTGTGAAAAATGGTTAGATGTGCGCGCATTTGGCCAAGTGTTTGCGTTTAAGGGGACAGGTACGGATGGCGTATCTATTCCGATCCGCGGCCCCGTCACTATTCAAAGTGCCTTTAGTATTGAACCTGTGAGCATTACGAGTACCCAAATTACCAAAAGTGTCAGCGGTGAAGGGGATGGCAGTAAAAAGTCCTCAGATACGATGGGGATGAAACATCGAGTTGACAAAGCCACGTATGTTGCCTTTGGCGCGATGACTCCGCAACTGGCTGAAAAAACCGGCTTTAGTGATGCAGATGCAGAAAAGATAAAAGCAGTATTAGTGAAATTATTTGAAGGAGACGCATCATCAGCTCGGCCTGAGGGGTCAATGGGGATTTCACACCTTGTGTGGTGGCAGCACGGCTCAAAGTCGGGGCAATATTCTTCAGCCAAAGTACATCAAAGCCTAAGAGATCATATCGAGAAAGGTTTACCACTTGAAACCGCAGCATTAAATGATTCATTGATCAGTGCATTGCAAGGGCTTGAACCTGAAGTCATAGAGGGTTTCTAGTGACTGACGCACGCCTTATCAACATTTCCGCTCTACAACACTTTGCTTTTTGTCAGCGCCAATGTGCGTTGATCCACCTTGAGCAAGTGTGGCAAGAAAATTATTTAACCGCGCATGGTAGGCAGCTACATGAGCGAGTAGATAATGGCGAGCCAGAAACGCGAAAAGGCGTGCGGTTTGAACGTGGCGTAGTGGTGACTGCGCCCATTTTAGGCTTAACAGGAAAACTCGATTTGCTTGAACACCATAAGACAAGTAACCAGTTTATTCCTGTTGAATACAAGCGCGGTAAGCCAAAAACTAACGACGTAGATAAAGTGCAGCTTTGTGCTCAGGCGTTATGTATTGAGGAAATGTTAAGTGTTGAGGTACAGCAAGGTGCGCTGTGGTATTGGCAAACTCGTAAACGCATTGAAATTGAATTCGACACAAGCTTGCGAAGGCAAACTAAAGATTTAATAGCACAAGTACAACAATTATTTATAAACGGCAGCACACCCGCACCGACAACAGGCAAACATTGTAAAGCTTGTTCACTCATTGATATTTGCCAACCAAACTTAACCGAACATGATGCTTCAATCCGTTATATCGAGTCGTTATTTAACATGGAGGCTGAATGAAAAAGCTACAAAATTCGCTCTATATCACCAAAGACGGCGTGTATTTACACAAACAACGAGAAACCTTGTTGATTGAGCAAAAAATAGCAGGCGAGAAGCAAAAGTTGATGCAGCTGCCAATCCACTCCATAGGCAGTATATTTTGCTTTGGTAACATTATGGTTTCGCCGCAGCTATTGGGTTTTTGTGGCGAAAACGGTACACACTTGGCTTTTTTTGATATGCACGGCCGCTTTTTAGCTAATGTGGTCGGTAAGCAAACGGGTAATGTATTGCTGCGCAGGCAGCAGTTTAATGTTGATGAATTAACCGCAAACGAACTGGCAAAACATATTGTTGCTGCAAAAATTCGTTCATCACGTATGTTGCTGTTGCGTTTTAGGCGTAATCACACAGCCATACCACAAATCGAAAAAGCCATAGAACGCTTAAAACAAATCATTGAGCAACTAAAAGGTGCAACTGCCTACGAAACCATTTTAGGGCTAGAAGGTGAAGCCGCATCGCATTACTTCGCTGCATTTGCTGATATGTTCAAAGGCAATGCTGAAAAGCAGCTATTTGATAAACGCACACGCAGGCCACCTAAAGATCCAGTCAATGCCGTTATTTCTTTACTCTATTCAGTCCTTGGGCAAGAGATAAACGGTGCATTGCAAGGCGTCGGGCTTGATCCTCAAGTAGGTTTTTTACATAAAGAAAGACCCGGCAGAAACAGTTTAGCCCTCGATATTTTAGAAGAGTTTAGAGCCTATATCGTCGATAGTATTGCGTTAAAGCTGTTTAACAACCAAACCCTCACTTTGAGAGATTTTGAAACTGATTGTTTAGGTGGCGTGACCATTAAAGATGATGCTCGAAAGCAAGTGTTCCAAGCATATCAAGCTAAGAAACAAGAAGAAGTACTCCACCCTTTTTTACAAGAGAAAGTGCAAATTGGTTTGTTGCCTCATGTGCAGGCAATGTTATTAGCACGCCACTTACGTGGTGATTTAGCAAGTTATCCGCCATTTGTGATTAAAAAATAAGGATTATGAACCATGATGGTATTGGTCACTTACGATGTCTCGTTTACTAGTGAAGATGGGCAAAAGCGCCTTAGGCAATTAGCAAAAGTATGTTTAGATTATGGCGTTCGCGTACAATACTCTGTATTTGAGTGTGAAATAGATGCAACGCAATGGCTAACATTTAAAAATAAACTGCTCTCTATTTATGACCCCGAAGTCGACAGTTTACGTTTTTATAAGCTTGGCAAAAATTGGCATAACAAAGTTGAGCATCATGGTGCTAAAGTTGCGTTAGATATTTTTCGTGACCCATTAATTTTGTAATCGCTAGGGCTTGGTTCTCATGAAATCCCTGTGGATCTAGCGATTTTATAAGCTCTTTAAAAATATAAGAAAAATTTTATTCTTGGTGATTAGCTCTAAGGATATTGATACATTTGCTCATGGCTAGCGGAAACCTCTACACCATGATAGTGTATTTGTGCCTTTGAGAGAAGGCGGTCGCGCCTCCCGCAGGCGCGTGGATTGAAACAGGCGTAGCCGACTGGGGAAGTAACATTCCCCTGTCGCGCCTCCCGCAGGCGCGTGGATTGAAACCCAACCATCCAATAACAAGCCTCGTATGACGTCAGTCGCGCCTCCCGCAGGCGCGTGGATTGAAACATTGCGACACTCCTCGATGAACTCTTTAATGGTGGTCGCGCCTCCCGCAGGCGCGTGGATTGAAACCGAGCCGTTTAAAAACACCACATTGGCCAGCTGGTGTCGCGCCTCCCGCAGGCGC
>NZ_RCSQ01000122.1:0-18131 GCF_004103255.1 Pseudoalteromonas sp. PS5 | reverse complement strand
CTCGAATACAACGGCCTGTGAGTTCAACCAATTCAATATAGGATTTGAGTTCAAAAGGCAGGCCTTTTGGCATATGTTTTCGTGGGCTGCCCACAAAGCGTAGTAGGTTTTTTGGTTGCTTTCCCATCTTCGCGTGGTCGATGCGTTTTTTGATGCTGGTGTAGTCTGAGGTTTCAGGCGTTGCGGCGATGTTGGATCTAATGGGGTTTAAGTCTACGTAAGCGAGGCAAGCGGCCAATGCAGCCTCGTCCAGTAATGCCTGGGATTTAAACCGTCCTTCCCAAAAACGGCCTGTACAATTATCTTCTTTATTTGCTCGGCGGGCGATGTTTTCGTTAAGCACTCGCATAAACCAGCTAATATCGGCTAGTCTTTCCCTGTATTTATCAACCAGTTCATCTAGTATCAACTGCTCCGACTCATCGATTGACTCACCTTCAGTAAACTTACGGGTGACCCAATTACCTTTAAACAACTTGTGCCATCGTATCACAATCGCTTCATCGGACAGACGCTTCGCCTTGTTGTCATCAACATATAAAACAATGTGAGTATGATTACTCATCACGGCATAAGCACAGACATCAATGCAAAATATGGAAGCCAACATCAATAGCTTTTCTTCAACCCAGTCCCGGCGGTACTCGTATGATTTTCCGGTAAATTTATCTTCGCCACAGAGAAATGCGCGCCTGACGCAACGGGAGATACAGTGATAATATTTGGTGTCGGTTAAACTGATTTGTCTTTTACGGGCAGTTGCCATAGTTTTGTTTCCTCAATCCATTGAGTGCAGAATTAAAGCTTAGGCGGTATATTTAGAGGGTGCAAATTAGTGGTGGGTGTCAGGTTTAAATAGTTGGAGAATTGCGCAGTGCTTAAACCAAAACACAACGCAACAATTATACAAGTCTGTAGTTACTTTTAAGATTTGCTTTCGCATTTTATCGTCTCTTCCCCAAGACGATAGGTATTATTTATCAGCATATAAGTCCCCGAAAGAATTGCGGTAGTAGGAACGAGTATTGGCGTTAAAATAATTCCACTCACGGAATAATACGTATTAGTTTCATCTGCAACATCTACTATCTTTAGGGTTTTTCTATCCGATGAAATCTCGCACTTGTTGGTGTGACCAGTATCTTGAACAGGCATTACTACACAAGCGCTGAGTGAGATTATCGGTAACATAATCAGTCTGTTTAATTTCATCACCTTTCCTTGAATTCAGTTTGCAATACTTTTATGACGTAGCTCTTAGACATATCCACCCTCTGAAAGTTCCCTGTGCTTTACGCTTAAACTGCACCAAACTGGTATTGCTCTCCACAGTTTTCAGTCTTGATCCAAGAGTTATTGTGGCTCAATAAATCCAAGGTACCTCTTTTAAAATGAAGTACCCAATACTGATAAGTTGAGCCGAGGTTTTAAGGTTTACCAAGATTTTGTTCGTAGACCTTAAGTGCGTGTTCTAAATCTTCTATCAAGTCTTCTACGTCTTCAAGACCTATGTGAAGGCGGATAACGGGACCAAGTGTCCAACCTGTGGCTGATCGCAAATACTCCATGGTTTTATTGGCTGTAACCAAACTCTCGTATCCCCCCCATGAAAAGCCCATTTTAAAATGGGATAAGGCATCCAAGAAACGGTTAATCGCTTTTTGGCTACCTTCTTTCATTACAATTGAAAATAAACCATTACTGCCATCAAAGTCGCGCTTGAAAAACTCATGACCGGGGCAAGTTTCAAAAGCTGGGTGTCTAACGTGGTCGACAAGTGGATGTGCGTCAAGCCATTTGGCCACAGTCATTGCCGACTGTTCATGTTGTTTTAATCTCGCGGGCATAGTGCGTAATCCACGCAGCGCTAAATAAGCATCATCTGCGGAGGTACATTGCCCCAATAAATAAGAGTGTTCTCTCAATTCGGGCCAATAACGCTCGTTTGCAACGGCTACGCCCATCATTACATCCGAATGTCCAACAATATATTTTGTTGCTGCTTGAATACTAATATCAACACCGTGGTCAAGTGGCCTAAACTGCCAGCCATTACCCCACGTATTATCAAGCATAGTGATAACGCCACGGCGCTTTGCAACTTCAACCATCGCTGGCACATCTTGTACTTCCATCGTGATTGAACCTGGAGACTCTAAGAACAACACTTTGGTATTGTCTTGAATTAACGCGTCAATACCAGCGCCAATCATTGGATCATAGTAGGTGGTCTCTATTCCGTAACCCTTCAGTAACTTGTCACAGAGATCTCTGGTGGGTTCATAAGCGGTATCCACCATCAGTAGATGGTCTCCGGCTTTCAAGAACGACAAGAGCGATTGTGCAATTGCTGCTGCCCCACACGGGTACAAGGCACAACCCGCGCCATTTTCAAGCTCTGCAATGGCATCTTGCAAAGCAAAATGGGTGTTGGTGCCTCGCCGACCATAAAACAGTGTACGATGGCCACGACCTTTTATTGCTTCTTGCATTTCAGCAACGCTTTCAAACACTACAGTCGAAGCGCGCTGAACGACTGGATTTACCACCCCTGCTGTATATTCTGCTTTTCTTCCAGCAGCAACAATTTTTGTATGCTTTTTCATAATTACTCTTCTGGTTGTGCACGCCAGTATTCAACTAAATATCTGGAGATAGAGTCTTCTCTGGTCAGTTTATAGCCGGGCTTGGTATCGCCCCACTCTGAAAATGTATTAAGCTCCGCCCGTGAAAACCATCTAGCCTGCTCAAGCTCATCTTGCTCCACGAAGATTTCTGTGGTTTTCGCTTTTGCGATAAATCCGAGCATAAGTGAAGACGGAAATGGCCATGGCTGCGAGGCAATATAAGTGGCATCGTATGCTTCAACTCCCGCTTCTTCCATCACTTCCCTTATTACTGCTTGCTCTAAAGTCTCCCCCGGATCCACAAACCCCGCCAGTGTTGAAAATACGCCCTCAGGCCAAATGGCCTGACGACCCAATAAGCAGCGTTCAATACCATCGGGGAATACATGCGTTACAAGCATGATAACGGCAGGATCTGTACGGGGAAACGTCATATGTCGACATTCTGGATTCACACAGCGCCTTGCATGACCTGCTTCAACCATTTTATTAGGTTGTCCACAGCGCCCACAAAAACAGTGGGTTTTATGCCAGTAACATAAGCCCCGAGCGAGCACTCCTATCGAGCCTTGCTGTTTTGGCAAATTGCGACCTACCTGACGCATGTCGATAAACTCAGACTCAGCATCAATAAAAGAAAGTTTGTCTCGTTGCTTAGAAACATCAAGAGCAAAGTAACTGTGCGATTCATCACGACCTAAAAATATCGCATCTTGAAGTGCTAAGTCACAAACATCTGCTCGAGAAAGATAATGTAATGCGTTAGCTTGAGTGTGCACTAAATTTGCGTCGTCTTGAATTAATAGCCAGCGACTGTTATCGCCCATTTGGGACAATAACCAATTTTTATCTTTTCGTTCGTTAGATGCTCTGTCTAACGTCATTTGAGTGTAATACAACAAGCCCCTATTCCCTCATTTCTCGGACCAAATTAGCCATCTCTTAGAGAGATTAAAACTAACACAGCGCAAAGATGCTGGCAAAAAAAAAGCCCATAAATGGGCTTTCGAAAACTACAGTGTGATTTCACACTACAGAGAGGCAAGATAATCCAGCAACTTTTGATTCTCGTTTTCAATATGCTTATAAAACTCAATGTCTTTTAGCTTAGATGCCGCAGCTTCATCAATAACGATCACTGCATCTCGGTGCATTTGTAGCGCTGAGGCCGGACATGCGGCAGTTAACGGCCCCTCTACCATCGCAACAACCGCATCAGCTTTGTTTTCACCGGTTGCTAGCAACACTACCTTTTTAGCATCTAAAATAGTGCCAATACCCATTGTGATGGATAAATGTGGCTGGTACTCATCAGCTTTAAAAAATCGTGCATTATCATCAATTGTTGCTTTCGTTAGGGTCTTTACGCGAGTACGTGAAGTTAATCCTGACGATGGCTCATTAAAGCCAATGTGGCCATTTCTGCCAATGCCTAAAAGCTGTACATCAATTCCACCAGCTGACTTAATATGCGCTTCATACTCGCCGCACGCCGTAATTGGATTTTTTGCGTCACCTGGGGGAACGTGCGTATTACTTTTATCAATATTGATATGGTCAAACAGCTGCTGCTGCATAAAATATCGATAACTTTGTGGATGTGAGCCATCTAAACCTAAATATTCATCTAGGTTAAAACTGGTAACTTCAGCAAAACTAATTTCATTTGCTTGATTACGCTTAATTAATTCTTGATACAAAGCTACTGGTGTTGAACCAGTTGCTAATCCCAACACAGAGTTAGCTTTACGCTTTAGTTGCGTTGTAAAAATGTCTGCACCATATGCTGCCACTTCGGCAGCGTCTTTTAAAATGACTACTTGCATACGATTAACCAAATGTTGAGATGATTAGAATAAAATGGGATCTGAACCCTGTCTCGCGTGCAATCAAGACAAGGCCAGATCGAACCTAATTGGGATACACAGCATTAGGTTATTACCATTATGACAACGCTGTCATTATTATCAGAAATAATTCTCTTGTAAAGCAAAAGTGAAAAAAAACATGGATATTTTTTACGCTATACATTCAGCAGGTATAAAAAAGCCCACAATCGTGGGCACTTTTACTAAATAATCTTAGCTGCGGATAATCACCGAGGGCCGCTACACACTTACAAAAATACGGCGTTTATACATCCAGTGAAGCACCAGAAGTTGCACTGCCAATAACGTACAAACAGCCATTAGCGGCTGCCATGCAGCTGGTACAGCAGTAATAACCCCACCAAACACACTCTTACTAATAAAGCTCCAGTCTACTAAACTCGACGCCAAATAAATAATAATCGAGTTGGCTCCAATAATAACAAAGGGATACGCCCAGCGCTGAAAATTCAATATATCTACAACCGCATAAAATACTGCTAACAGGATCGCGCTCCAGCCCACGGTTACGAGCACAAATGAACTCGTCCACAACTCTTTATTAACAGGAAACTGCATATCCCAAATCCAACCTAGTGCTAACGCAACGATCCCAGAGCCTGCTAGAATAGCTACCGTTTTCCACTCACCTTGAGTGTGTGCATTAGCAATTGCACGACCTGCAAATACCCCTGCGATAGCATTAACGATGGCAGGTAAACTAGATAGCACACCTTCTGGGTCAACCGGACGATTTTGATAACTGATCCCTGGAAGTAAATACGTGTCGATAAACGCATTCCAACTACCCACACCGTTTGCACTTAAGTCGCCGGCTTGTCCACCGGGGACAGGAATGAAGCAAAGCAAAATCCAATAGAATAACAATATACCAATACCTACATAGGCCAATGTTCGCAAGCTAGTGTGCCAAACCAGTAAAGCACAAAAGAACCAAGCAAACGCGATCCGACCTAAAACACTCGCGTAACGAACGCTTTCTGGATCCATTGGGATCCCCGTACCCCAACCATGATTATATAGCACGCCAAAACCACACAGTAATAAGAGGCGCTTCAGTGCTTTGATATAAAACGGTTGACGCTCTTTAAAAGGTAGATGATCAATACGCTTGGGCGATAAGCCCATCGCTACACCTGATAAAAAGATAAATAGTGGAAAGATAAGATCATAAAAAGTAAAACCATGCCAGGGGCTGTGGATCGTATGTGCTTCGAAAGCTTTCCACCCTTGCCATCCGGTCAATACAAATAGTGCAGCAAAAATTGACTGGCCACCTAAGATCCAGAACATATCCATGCCACGCAAGGCGTCTAAAGACGCAAGTCGCTTTGGTTTATTATTAGTTGCCATAGTTATTTATCCGTTTGAAACATAACGATGGGTAGCTCAATCAAACTAACCGACTGACTGTAAGGTGTATTCACAATGCGTGTAATCGCTATCCCACCATAAAGTAAATCGAAGCGATACCAATCGTTATCTTAGTTAAGCTTACTATTTTGAGACGAAAAGAACTTGTCTATAACTAAGCAAAAATCTTGCTATTTAGTTGTTCTAGATAAGAAGCTTTAACGAAGTTAGCGACCGATTTACGTCTGCAAACTTAGTAAGTATTAAGACTAATTGGTTTACCAGCTCTAGTTATTGAACCATCCATATCGAATATCGGCTAAACATAAAAAACAAAGCCCCGCGATACAGCTGCGGGGTTTTATCAGGGAAATCTACAAGGTCATTTCGCCCATGAATCATTTACAAAACAGTTATATCACCTGCCCTGCGATATAGGTCTGCTCAACAAGCAAGTTACGTCTATCGAGTACCACAAAGTCGGCATCAGCACCCGATCTTAGATGCCCTTTTTGTGATAAACCAAGATACTGTGCAGGATATAGGGAAGCCATACGTAAACTCTCAGCTAGGCTCACGTTAAGCGTATTGACAGTATTACGTACCGCACTTGCCATATCTAATACGCTGCCTGCAAGCTCTCCTGTTGTTGAGTTTAAACGATCGCCTGTACGGATCACTTTCCTACCATCAAAAAAGTCAAACTCGGTGTCATCTGTACCAACAGGTGGCATAGCATCTGTCACAAGCATTACTTTACCGCGCTGCTTAGTACGAATGGCAAGCTGTGCGGACAATGGGTGCACATGATGACCATCAACAATCAAACCACACCAGCTATTGTCATCCCATAGCGCCGCTCCAACCACACCAGGTTCGCGTGAGGTAAATGCGGACATTGCATTAAAAAGGTGAGTAAACCCATCTACACCAACGTTAAGTGCTGCATTTGCTGTTTCGTAATCTGCATTTGAATGCCCAATACACACTTTTACGCCAAGTGCAATCAAACGTTCAATGTCGCTAAGAGGAACAGTTTCAGGTGCCAAAGTAACCATCTTGATCCCTAAATCTTGACGGCCGTATACAGTAAATTCTTCCTCTGAGATTGGCCGAATAAACTGTTCGCTGTGAGTGCCTTTCTTAGGATGAGACAAATGAGGACCTTCAAAGTGGATCCCAAGCACACCTGATTGACCCGCTGCAATAGCCTGTGCAGTGGCGTCGGCGGCTTGCTGCATCACTTCAATTCTATCTGTGATAAGTGTAGGCATCAGCCCTGTAGAGCCAAATTTCCCATGTGCACTGACTATTTTTTCTAGACACTCTGTGGATTGCTCTGCATTAAAAAATGCGCCACCACCACCGTTAACTTGAACATCAATAAAACCAGGTACAACTAGTCCTGATAATGTCAAAGCATCGATCATCTGCGATTCATTAACATGTTCAATTCGACCTTTATTTACACTGAAGTAAACATCTTTCCTAAAACTTTCGCCATCAAAAAGCTCTGGAGCAAAGTAACATTGAGTCGTCATTAGTTCGCCTTTTGTAATTCTTGACCTGCACTTTGAATAGCAAAGTAAATAGCCCCCATTTCAGGCGGCTGCTTAGGTAGTTGGACTTGCTTTGCGATTTCTGGGTCAAGCCAAGCTTGTAATGGTTCAGATAACCCACCGATCATAGACAATCTGGGTGGATTCAGTTCAAGCAGACGCTTCGCCAAGCGGCTGATATACCCTGCACCAGACTTCACTATTGAAAGTGCGATGTCATCGTTTTGCTTAGCCTGATCTAATACATATCGGGCAAGTTTTGCATAGCCACTTGAAGGTTGCCCTGCCATTTGCTCTGCAATTCCCATCGCATCTTTAGCACTGAAATGATCTAATAATACTTGGCTCAACGTTGTTTTCTCACCTAATCCATCAAGATCAAGTAAGGCAGCTTTAACTGCTTCTAGCCCCATCCATGCGCCACTGCCCATATCGCCTTGAGCAAAACCATGTCCACCATAGTTGACCGTTTTGCCATTGACCAAAGCAAAACCACAAGAACCGGTCCCCGTAATAATGACCGCACCATCACTACCTTCATGTGCCCCAATACATGCAGTATGTAAATCAGTGGTAAGAAACATCTGTTTAAATGGATGTTCCCACTGCATAATCTTGTCATACAGCAGCGGCAAGTTAACACCTGCGAGACCAAGGCCGGCATTAAGTTCATGAACCTGCTCAACACGAAGTCCCGCATCTTGTAATGCCATTTGAGTCGATACCATAATAGATTCAAGTGTGCGCTCTAATCCATGTAAGGGATTAGCAGGGCCTCCCAGACCGGTACCCAAAATGCCATGTTGAAGAGAATAAATAGTTGCACGGCACTTTGTTCCACCACCATCGACACCGATGTATAGTTGGTCTTGGTTAACCTGTTTAGCCATCATGTAAAGACCCCTACTCTATTCTGGATTACACCACGTTATTATTTTCGTTAGACGCGGTTTTTTATTCATGTTGAATTGATGTTACACAACAAATGACAGCGTTGTCATTATTTTTTTCAAGAAATTTATTCATTTTGAAAAAATGAATATTGCATAGTTTGAGCAAATTGTCAGGGAAAAACAGCAAAAATTACAGAAATAATATAACCGAGGATGAGAAATTAGAGAAAGAAATGACTTCAGCCTTTCGAGTGAAAAACCAAAGTGGCACTAGGCAAAGCTAGCACCACTGAGTAGTGTTACGCTCAAAACAGAGGTTATTTAACACCTAGCTCTTTCAAACGTTCTTGTAAGTAACTATCAGCCGTGTATCGTTCTGATAACACTACATCTGGTCTTGGGTGCAAGAACAGTGGCAGTGAAATACGTGACTTAGTCGATGCTTTGCCTGTTGGATTGATCACTCGGTGAATAGTAGAAGGGAAATACCCACCAGATGCTTCTTGTAGCATATCACCAATATTAATGATCAATGAACCAAAATCACATGGCACATCTAACCAACTGCCATCTTGTCTTTGTACCTGTAGACCTGGCTCATTTGCTGCAGGAAGCACGGTTAATAGATTAATGTCTCCATGAGCGGCTGCACGAATAGCACCGGGCTCTTCGTCACCTGTCATTGGCGGATAATGAAGAATACGCAATAACGTTTGCTCTGATTGACTGATCATGTCTTTTAGATCAATCGAAAACTTTGCTCTTACTTCTTCTGGTGCCTCTGATTGAACCCAGCTTAATAACGTTTGGGCAAACTCATTCGCCAAACGATAATATTCACGGATCTCAGCTTCTAATTGAGCTGGTACTTGACCTTTTGGATATACATGAAAGTATTCTTTAATATCTTTCACGGTAAAGCCTTTTGCTACTTCTGACACCTCTGGTGGAAAGTAACCGTCTTGTGTTTCTTTATTAAAAAGAAATTGATGCTTTTCTTCTGAATTAAAAAATTCTTGCCAATTTTTGTAGATTGACTCAACCAACTCTTGAGGGATTGGATGATTCTTTAATACACCAAAACCGGTATTTCTTAATGACTCTACAAATTCTTTCGCAGCATTTGGCGATTGATAGTCTACGGTAGGTAACTGTTGCATAATGGTTCCACCAAAATTATTAGTAATTCATGGTTATTTACCTAAACACATTGTTTCGGTAAATAACGCACTTCCCGTGTCATCTCAACACTGCGTACCTAGTAGAAGGTAAGGCGTATGTTATCGGGTCTGTTAACCTAGGGGTTTATGCTTGAGGGGTAAATCAAATCTTACCTCTCAAAACAGCAACAGCAAAGGCTAAAAAAGCCCTTATACGATCGTGTTGTCGATAATTCTTAGATAAGTCAGTGACGCTAATTCAATACATAGCAGGTGACTTTTCCAGATTACGTTTTAACAGCGAGCGAGCTTATTGAATTAGCGGCGATGACATAAGGACTTATGTCCGCTTTTCCTAATAGAGCTCACTACTTTGACACAGATCAATCACAATCAGGTGCACTAACCGGAATACGGATCCGCCACTCCAATCCTAGTGGAGTATTATCTACGTCAAATTCGCCTTGTAACGCCCCTGAAATCAAGTTAGCAGTTAAATTGGCGCTCAATCCAACATGTCCAGCGTTACCTCGTTTTGTCGTAATAAAAGGTTTAAGGAGTTCAGTTGTTGAAATACCTTTTAGGCCCACGCCATAGTCAATATAAGAAATATGAAGCAGCTCACCAAGGTGTTGACAGCTAATTGTGACGCTATGTTCAGGTGAACACCACGCGTGTGCTATCGAGTTTTCAATTAGATTCTCAAACACTTCAAGTAACGCCTGACCATCAAGATATAAATTAGCTACGATTTCTGTAATAAATTCGATTTTAACATTCTGTTTCGAAAAACTGTTGCGTAAGCGGTTCTCAATATCAAACAGCTTTGTAGGCGCACGAACACAGTCCCTTTCTGATTGCGATATTGATTTTAGTAGGCTGACAAATTTTGCTACTTTCTCTAAATTGCGTATACACAACTCGCAACTTTCTTTCATTTGCTCAAAACCATCAACTAAATGTGCTTGTGTCAGCGTTTGTGATGTCAATGCTTGTTGTAAGTTTTGTGCTATCTCTTTTAAATAGCTAGACGAGGTAATACTTGTGCCAAGTGGTGTGTTGAGTTCATGTGCAATACCTATCATCATCTGATTAATAGTGTTCGATAACTGTTGTTTAACCGCTAATTTTTGCGCCTCAATCAATTTAAATTGGGTGTTAACTCGCGCTATGATCTCACTTGGCTTGTACGGCTTGGTGATGTAATCCACGCCACCTACGGAAAGTGCTTGAACTAAACTCTCACTGTCTTCGTAAGCGCTAACAAAGACAACTGGAATGCCGGCTGTCACTGCGTTCGATTTCAACGTTTTACAGAGCTCGATGCCAGACATATTTGGCATTTTAATGTCGGTGACTATTAAGGCTGGATGATGTTTCTTAACGATGCTGAGGGCAATATCTCCGCCCCTTGCCGCTAGCACTTTAAACCCCTCTTTACGGAGAATAAGTTGTAATACTTGGAGGTTTTCCGGCATATCATCAACAATTAAAATATCAGCCATTCACGTTACCTACTCCCTGAACAGGACACTTTTAACAGCATAGCTTGAGAAATCATATATCGCGACTATGGTTAAATATAAATTCACGCATAAATAATAGCTTATGTCTTCAAAAGCGTTACTAAGTTGGATCGCCCTATTCGCTTTGTTAGGCGTACTTGGCGGCGCAGCTTTGCTCTTTCACGCCACTACATCACAGCGCATGATTGCAGACGATTTGAGGACTTCCTATCAAAACCATTTATCGCTAGAGATGTACGTAAAAGAACGGGATACAAAATGGCTAGATAATCTGAAATTTCCAAAAAGACCCCCTACGCCTTTTATGCTGGATCAGCTATACGAAGCACAAAAAAGTTTAGCTTCTCACTTCGCTTCTGATCCTCAGGCACAACTTAGCTTCCCTGAGACATATAGACTCGCCATAGACAAGCTGCCGATATTGGCAAACACTGAGATTGAAAAAGTACATAATCAACAACTTCAATTACTGATTGCCGTCTCGTTAACTATCTTTTTTGTTGCCGTCTGTTTAGCGGCTTTTATTTGGTATATGAGAGCCAAGCATTTTTCACCGTTATACAGCATAATCAGAAGCTTACAAAACCAATCCGAACGGGCTGATACACTTGATTTGGCCTTCTCCAAGGGGGATGTTGAAATCCAAGAACTGATCCGTTCGATTCATCAGACTACCGCTACACAAAATCAAAAGTTACGTTCAGCTGCAATAATCGAAAGGTATAATAGAGAACTAAAATCAATCACAGGCTCAAGCGCAATTGTTGAGCACGCGCTCTCATTTATTGCCAACGAGTTTAATTCACCTTGTACTGCTTTATATATACACCAAGATGCTCAAACCTTTTCTTTGTGCCGCGCACATGGAGTTACGCTGGATTATTCTGTAATTGAATCAAGTTTAACTCAGTGTGCCTATCAAAACACATCTCAAATACTTATCGAGCCGTTGTGGCTTAAAGCAAAGCATCTTGAGATAAAAATACAAGGGCGCTATACCTTGCCGTTGACAATAAATAACCAAGTTGTTTATGTGATTTTTATCGGTAGTGCAGAGACGTTAAGTGAGAGTCAATTTGATGCTTTGGAGTATCTCTGTAAAGACTTAAGTTTGGCTTTGGTCATTAACGAAAATATGGAGAAACAACAAAAAACAGAGTCCGCCTTGGGCGAGCAGTTAGAACTCACTCATCACATCATAAATGCCATCCCAAACCCCACATACTACCGTTCTACTGAAGGTGTATTTATGGGTATTAACAAAGCATTTTTAACTCTCCTTGACCAATTTGAAGTTGATGTTATTGGTGCCAGGATAGACGAAGTGTTTGATTTAGGGGTAGCTAGTTTATTTGAATCGAAAGCCGCTGAAATCATTCATTCATCACACGAGCAAACCTATGAAGTGTTATTACTAGATGGTCAAGAAAACGCGCGCGAATTAATCGTATACGAAGCGCCATTTTTCAATGAGGATGGCGATGTAATAGGTATCGTGGGTATGTACTTAGATGTTTCAGAGCGTAATCAATTACAGCGTGAGCTCATTGAAGCAAAAGACTCTGCACAACATTCAGCAAAAGCAAAAAGCGAGTTCTTGGCAAATATGAGCCATGAAATAAGAACACCGATGAATGCAATTATAGGGATGTCCCATTTGGCATTATCGGGCGAATTAAGCGCAAAACAGCATGATTATATCTCTAAAATAGATGTTGCTGCTAAACAGCTACTGCGGCTTATTAACGACATTCTAGATTTCTCAAAAATAGAAGCAGGTAAAGTAGAACTAGAATACCAAGCTTTTTCAACTGAAAAATTACTCGATAGTGTTGCCACTATTATCGGCGTAAAAGCACAAGAGAAACAACTAGAGTTAGTTTTTGATGTCGACTCTCAAGTGCCTTATTGTGTAATTGGCGACCAATTTAGATTAAGCCAAGTCCTTATCAACCTCGCAGGGAATGCTGTCAAGTTTACCGACAAAGGTGAAGTGGTGATCCGAGTAACTTTGGTGAGTTGCACCACTACGCTTGCCAAAATAAAGTTCAGTGTTAAAGACTCTGGTATTGGGATGAACAAACGCCAACAGAGAAACTTATTCCAATCATTTTCTCAAGCCGATAATTCAATTACGAGGAAATATGGTGGTACTGGTTTAGGCCTAACTATTTCACAACAACTAGTCAAACTCATGGGAGGAGAGATCTACGTAGAAAGTGAAGAAGGTATTGGCTCCGAGTTCTATTTTACCCTAGAAATGGAGATTAGCGATGAGATTAATAAAACAAAACCCCTCTCTAACTACTTATCAAAATCAACAGCCATCATCATCGATGACAACCAACATGCACTAGATGTGTTAGGCGGCATGCTGAAAAACTTTGGAATGCAGATCAGTGCTTACCAAGATCCCAATAAAGCGCTGAACCACTTTATACTAACCAAGGAGCAGCCGGACCTTATTTTTGTTGACTGGCACATGCCAAAATTAGATGGTATAGAATTAATTAGCAAAATTCACTCTCAACTTGTTGAGTTAAAAAGTAAAATAATTTTGGTCACGGCTTACGGACGAGAGTTGCACCTGACAGACACCCAGGCAAGTTTAGTTGATGGCGTGTTATTGAAGCCAATAAATCCATCAAACCTTATCGATATCATACAAACAGCACTTTTTGGTTCAACCACAGTAAGGGGAAACGTTGTCGAAAAAGCGCAATCCATACCTAATGATGCGTTACAGGGAATTGTGATCTTAGTCGCCGAAGACCAACCTGTAAATCAAGAAATTGCAGTTGAAATACTGTCAAATTTTGGTGCAGATGTCGTAGTTGCGGATAATGGCAAAGAAGCGATTGAGCGACTTAAAAGCAAGCACATTAATATTGTGCTAATGGATATGCAAATGCCAATAATGGATGGTATCACTGCTACGCAAAAGATCAGAAAAGAGTATGATAAAGACACCTTACCTGTGCTGGCGATGACGGCAAATGCAATGGAAGAGGACATACAAATTTGTATTGATGCTGGAATGAATGATCACGTAACCAAACCCATTGACGTGAAGCAATTAGTAGAGCGTATTTTACAATACACACAAGTCAACCACTCGCTACCACCACTTGAGCCAAGCAATCTACAAAACGACATCGTGACCACGACATCAACTTTGGTATCAGAGGAAACTATTGAATTTAACGGTATTGATGTTTCAGAAGGTATTGCCCGCGCTGCCGGAAATCAAAAAGTTTATTTTGATATTCTTGAAAAGTTTCTTTCACAGCAAGTTGAAGAGCTCATCAATTTAAAACAAGCATTGGCAATAGAAAATTTGGAACTTGCACAAAGTATGCTTCACGCCTTAAAAGGCGCAAGTGCTAATTTATCTATTGTAAAATTAGTCACTGAATTCAAAAAAATTGAATCCTCACTTGATATTAACCCACCTAAAGCACAAGAAATAGATGAGCTTATCAAGTACGTAAAATATGCGCTGGGGCAATGTCAGTTACGTCGCAAGCAAGATAAAGTAATAGAATCGGAGGCCACTAACAGCGTGACGAAGAGCGAGAATAGTCAGCTAGAGGAGCTAATACAATTGGCTAGAGCACTGAGAGATTACGATACCCAAGCGACTGAGTTAGTCGATACCATAACGGCCAGTAGCTATTTATCGGAGGTAGAGTTACAGAAGCTAAAAACGGCTATTGCACGCTTCGAGTTTAATGAGGCATACATGATGTTAACGTCAATAAAGCGTGTTGAGGAAGCTAAAGACTTAAATATCGATAAGGGCTCCGTCCACTAATTCAACAATCCAATTATTACTTCTGCGCCCTCTACTGCATTAAGCCAAACAAGGGAGAAAACTGAAAAAGGCTAAAGACTTACTACTTCAGCCTAAGGCACAGCAAACAGTACATCTGCCAATATAACTCAGCATTAAAAGCACTTTTATCGAGAGCTTAACACCTCAGCCAAAACATAGCCCAAAAAAAGCATAGATGACTATTCAGTCTGACATTTGAGTGAGTAATGACAAGAGCCATTACCTCATCAAACTTGTTTGACTGCTATATAATGCTTTGCAATCGTGCAACCCAGCCACCATAGGCGCAGCTACATACGTAATGACATGTGCATCTTTATGGTAACTTGGCCGCAGAGTCTACACAGCAACAATAAAAAAATGCTACCCGTTTACAGACCTAATTGATCCATAAAATCATCATCAGCAGTGTCTTGCTCCTGTGCAGCTTTTGTTGACGTCTTTTTATCCGCTTGACTTGCAATGATATCATCTGGGTCTACAGACTCTGCAATGTCAAAGTCGTGAAGTTTAATAAACTCAGTCTTATCCATCGCTAACTCAAGATAGAAAATATTTTGACCTTGCGTGGTAAAAGTAACACGTCGCGCTTGCGGTCGATCCATGGTCGTATCAACTGAGATTTGTACTTGTTTATTAATCGCCATCATCTTGGGCTGGTTTTGTGTGATAGATGTATGTAGCTGCTCGCGAACCTTGTTAGTAAAATCACCAACAATTTGATTCATCAGCTCACCTAAAACATTTGCAACATCATCTGACAAATGGCTATGTGCAATTTCGTCTTCAGGCATACCCATGTTACGCATATAGTCAGTATAAACTTCCATCGCAGCTTGCGCCGTAAAATTGGTCACAACTAAACCGGTAAATCCACCATCAAACAGTACAAAGCAGCCAATATCTGGTCTCATACAAGTACGGGTAATCTTTTGTACCATTGCAGAATAGCTTATTTGATTGCCGCTTGCCGACGACAGCACTTCTGTTACCGAGTGGCATAGAGTTGAAAGAATATCTTCTGTGCTAATCACTTTGTTTTTCGCCATTTTTTATCTCATATTTACTTCTTATCATTAATAGTAGCCAAGCTACTGAATTTATCACTGACTATCCAGCATAAAATGCTAAAATAGCGAGATTATTTTCAAAGAGAGATTTGATGTGACGGGCAAAGACAGTATTTATGCCACTGAGCAAGCAGTAAAAGACTTTACTTTTGACGAAAATGTTGTCGAAGTATTTCCAGACATGATCCAGCGATCCGTGCCTGGATATGCAACGATAGTCAGTACAATGGGTAAACTTGCTGGTGCATATACACAAAGCAACTCCAATTTATATGACTTAGGATGCTCTTTAGGTGCAGTAACATTAAGTATGCGCAGAAACATCGACAAAGAAAATTGTCACATTATCGCTGTAGATAATTCTGCGCCAATGACTGAACGCTGTAAACTTCACTTAAAAGGCTTTAAATCTGATGTGCCCGTCTCTGTCATTTTAGGCGACATTAATGAAATAGAAATTAATAACGCCTCGGTGGTTGCGATGAATTTCACGCTACAGTTTATTCCACCAGAAAACCGCAATGTGGTGCTTGAGAAGATATATCAGGGCCTAAAACCCGGTGGTGTATTACTATTGAGCGAAAAAATTCGTGGGGAAAATGACATTAAAGACAATTTATTGATCGATCTCCATCATGACTTTAAACGTCACAATGGCTATTCCGAATTGGAAATCAGCCAAAAGCGTACAGCGATTGAAAACGTGATGCGCACAGACTCTTTGAGCACACATTTGACAAGATTAGAAGATATTGGCTTTAGTCAAACTCAAGTCTGGTATCAATGTTTTAACTTCTGCTCACTGGTAGCTATAAAATAGAGGCAATTATGAATCATTGGTTTACTGACTTTTACGCTACCATAGCAAAGACACCACTGAGCCATTGGCTCGAAACACTTCCTGCGCAGCTAAGTCATTGGCAAAAAGAAGCACAGCATGGAGACTGGCCAAAATGGGAAAAAGTACTTAAAAACTTACCTGACATTTCTACTTCGCATGTCAACATCACTACAAAAGTTGAAATTGGCACGGTAGAAGAAATCAGCGAAGGTCACCAAAAGCAACTGACACACCTTCTTAAGCGTATGATGCCTTGGAGAAAAGGGCCATTTCACCTGCATGGTATACATATTGACACAGAATGGCGCAGTGATTGGAAGTGGGATAGATTGTTACCACACATTAGCGATTTAAAAGGCCGCAATGTGCTAGATATTGGGTGTGGCTCAGGCTACCACCTTTGGCGTATGCGTGGTGAAGGTGCAGAACTGGTTGTCGGTATAGATCCATCTGACCTATTTCTATGTCAATTTCAAACTATCAAGCACTATAATCCAGACCCTAATGTTCACCTATTACCGCTTGGTGTAGAGCAATTGCCAGAGCTTAAAGCCTTTGATACCGTTTTTTCGATGGGTGTCTTGTATCACCGTCGTTCCCCGATTGATTTTTTAGCTCAGCTTAAGGCTCAACTACGCAAAGGCGGCGAGTTGGTACTAGAAACTCTCGTCGTTGAAGGGGATGTTAACACGGTATTGGTGCCCACCGATCGTTACGCAAAAATGCGTAACGTATGGTTTATTCCAAGTTGTGATGCACTAACCTTATGGCTGGAGCGAGTTGGCTTCAAAGACATTAAAGTTGTTAACCGGGATGTGACGTCATTGGACGAGCAGCGCCAGACCCCATGGATGGAAACAGAGTCGCTTGCTGACTTTTTAGACCCTGATGACCCAAGCAAAACGATAGAAGGCTATCCGGCTCCACTTCGCGCTATTTTTACTGCTAAGGCGTAAGGAAGTTAATGTGCAAATTTGCCTAGCCTGCATTCTGCAGGTTAGGTAAGCTATGATATTTAGCTCTACAAAACAATAAGCTCCAATGTGTTTATCGTTGTAATAGCTTACAAATCAACCTCCCCCCTTTAATCCAAGCGAAGCTGTTGCACCCCACCCAAGCTCAGTATTTTAGATTGACCGTTAATATTGATAGTAAGATATGTCGAACTACACTATATGTAATAAGTAACCAACATTTTGGACAATAGGTGAGCAGGCTTACTTTTATCGCTCATCGAACATACTACCGCATCCATTTATAAAACCGGCACTGTAATGGCTATTCATCAATAGTACCCGAGCAGTGGCTAAAAAAGCCTGAGAGTTTGGGGAACAGTTAATCCTAGCTTTGAAGCAAGCGAGAAGTAATCCGTAAAAAA
>NZ_RCSQ01000121.1:0-19139 GCF_004103255.1 Pseudoalteromonas sp. PS5 | reverse complement strand
TACTTCGTAGCGAGCCAGGGCCAAATAAGAGAAACCCGTTGCAGCTGATGCCGCGCGCGAAAACTTAGCCGAGATTGTGCGAAAACTGCGAAAAGTGAGTTTTTAATATATTTAAATCAATTTTCAATATATTGAACCCTTAAGTCCTTTCTTGAGATTTCATTTTACTGAGCATTTCTGAGAGTTCATTAACTTCCTTTCTTAGTGATTTAACGTATATTTTCGAAATCTCTGCGTTACTGGAAGTTTTATATTTACCTCGGTTCCAACTCTCACTTTCTGCAATCGCTCTCTCAAGTTGGGCCTCTTTCTGCTCTAACTTCATTTCAAGTTCTTTCTGTTTCATACTTTACCTATTATCTACCACGTTTAAGAATTGCAGCCTCTACCTCTCGTAAGTAGCTGCCAGAAGGACCAGAGCTTTCGAAGATCCAACGCCCCTCGCTTAGAACAACTTTTTCTTTTATCGGTTTTATTCCATTTTGCATATAACCAATCATAAGCTCTGCGTCGCTGATAACAGAAAAAATATATCCGTCTATAGAATCTCCTATAGTGATCCACTCACCGGCTTTTAAGCTCTTTTCTTTCATACATACCTCTATTCACATTTGATATTAATTATATTGTTCAATCTGAACGGCAAAAATATGTAGGCAGATGCTAATTCTCCCACCTTTCATACCTCCAATTCACTATACGGCAGATCAGGTGCTTGCCCTGTGATGCGGTCGTTTTCTATGTAAACTGAACCTGACTTAATACTATCACCTAAAACTCGACTTGTGGTGCCATCTGTATGTTCTACAGTGGTTGTACCATCGTTATTCACATTATAAACCTTCACTATACTGCGCTGTGTGCCGGAGAGGACAGATCCGAGTCTGTTTAGTGTGTTAGACATTGCGTACCGCCTGAATTGTTTGATTTACCATAATCGCGCCTTGGTTACTGATACTGGCAGAGATAGCCAGTGAGTCCACCGTTGCCTTGTATAGCTCATCTTTGAACCTTACACCTAACAACATGCCTGGTCTGATTGGTGGCAGGTCAGATTTGAGCTTGGTGCGAATAGTTGCGGTTCGTTTATTGCCACTTCTGGCAAGCTCGCACGTGCCACGTTGACGCGCGGCTTGTACATCGGTGATTAGATTATCCACAATGTCGCGAGCATAATCAGTTGCAGGAGTGCCTTGGCGCTTGATTTTACATGCAACGCCTTGCTGCTCACCTCTCACAAAAACAACGTTGTGCTCAGGCTGAATGGTGTCTCGTGTATTGTGCTCTAATATTAGAGCATCATTGAGGATGACATCTGGCGTTGCTTGCTCTGTGCTCCAAGGGTTAACTGGCCACTCAGGCACAACTGATACGGTTTTGGTTATATCGTTAATGTCCAATATCGCGCCAATACTGCTGGCCACTTTTAGCAGTGCAGCAGCTGGCGTCAATCCTCGATACGAAAACGCCCCCTCAGGGATTGGGTAATCAATCATTTTGTTGTCTAACGTCCAGCCAGTGTTTTCTAAAATGTCGGTCATGATACCTGCGAGTGTCTTATCAACGGTATTTACGTAGTTACGCTCACGCTGATAAGGCGCAGCCAGCTCTGCGAATCGAGAACGAATCGACGCGCTGTAGCTATTATTTGCAAATCGATTGCTTGTACTGGGTTGCTCACAAATCACCACAAACTCGTAGCCATTAATGACTAGCTTTAACTGCTGGCCAATCGCACGCTCCATATCTATTCTGCTGCAAAACTTGATGTTGCCCGTTGCAGCAAACTGGCCACGTTGCCATGTGCAGGTGATATTGTTGATTAGAATTTTTAAATCATCACTTAGTCGATTACAGCTGATTGATGGTTGCATGATGTAATATCTCTGTATCTGTGGCTCTATGGGGATTTTGGAATCGATGGGGGGAATGTCATCATCTGAGCGAACTGGCCCACCAGGTAATCCCCAGTAGCATACCTTTTCATAGGGAGACATTCTGAGTTTAACTTTGCCTATCTGCGGGCTGGCATTCAGCGCGTTTTCAAACCGCACAATTACACGGCCCTTACGAGGGTGGTTTACTCGGTAGCAAATATATGCGCGTTCACTCGGCCCGTAATAAATGCAAAGTGCGGTTTCATGTTGTGACGCCTCTCTCCAGACTTGAGTTGTCTCAACGTACTTTGGCAGTCCTTTACTCCAGCTAAATTCACTTTCCTTTGTGATAACCGACATGCTGCTTTTCCAACCTGTATTTACTTGCTGCTCAATAGCCGCTTGGTTTGCATGCCAAAGTAAGGAAGTCTCTCTGTGAAGTGCAACTGCGTTCGCCCAGCTCATTTGATAAATTGTGTCTAGTGAAAACGCGTTGGTGTATTGCAATGCAACCAGCACGGCATAGTTGTCATTATTTGAGTAAGCTACATCAAAATAGGCCACTACCTCCTTGTCTTCAATCGGTTGAGTTGTACCGCCTCCAAACCTGACAACCAGCGGACTGGTATAGTTATTTGCAGGTGTCGTAAACCTGGCCGTTATCATTCAATAGTTCCTGGTAACGCTGCTTGTACTCTATCTATCGTTTCAGCATTAAATTGAGGTGGAACAGGGTCTTTTCCATCATCAAATATTGTGACCATTAGCAGTGGGTCAACGGTGTACTGTAGAGGTGTAGTAATAGTGATGACGGGGTTTACGGTCACTGGAGCATGCCAGATAACAGAAAGGTCATATCTATTTTGTATCAGCACACGAGTCGCATTGGGGTCTAAATCAAGCTCTAAAATACCCAAGTGTTGCACGTAATTGGGGGCAATTGTTTTTAGTTTATACATCACCACTGCTCCATATTTATCCAAATATGGCTGCAATTCGCATCGGGTGAGTGCAGTTGAAAATATCTCTGGCCTTCTATAACTAGCTCTTGAGGCCAGTAAGACTCTTTATTTAAACCCCGCATTACGTCTATCATGCCAGGCATATATCCCCGCAAAGCTGGTGCAGATGTATCTATCACTGCTGGTATCTCGTGTGTCGGGTCGCTACATATAGGTACTGGTGCAATACCAAATATATCGGCACCTTCAGCCGAGACATGAATTTTGCTTTTAGGAAACGTCGCTCTGGGGTTATAGATATCAAACCCTTCAGCATTATCGGCGCGGTATATTTTTACACCTGACGTACTTCTAGATGAACTCAATGAACGATTCATATAGCCCAGACTGCTATACCAAGATATTGAGTCTGTATCTGCGCCTGTCGGGGAGTGAAACGCCACAAATTGCCCGGCGTCAGAATCTAACGCCGACTTAATATCACCAACGAATATTTCCCCTTGATTATTATTTTGAGTAGACATTTTATATTGATAACCAGATGAGTCTTGAGATTCATTCACCCAACTTAGTACCAGATAGAATGCAGAGCTTGTGCCAATGACAACCCATGCTTTTGTATTGCTGCTGTTTGAAACTGGGTGGTTCAGCGCTTGATAAAACCCCGGGTGATGTGGTGTATCTGAGTCAACAAAGGATTTCGCAGCCTGAAAGTTAAGGCCTTTTGAACGAGGGAATTGACTTACCCAATCACCATTGTACGGCCAAAACCGTACCATGCCGCCGCTACCGCCTTTTGTCGTATCGTTTTGATAGACCACACCATTGGCGTGATCAAATACTTTCGTCCAACCCAATGGTTGCTTTGAACCATACCCATTTACTAAGCACGCATCTAGCACCGCTTTAATCTCATTGGCTGTACCATACCGCTCTGTGATTTGTGGTGCACCTTCGTCATCCCAACGGTAAACTGTTACTGGTGTTGGCATTAGTCTTTACTCCCTCTAAATCCAAGGGTGGATTTGTCGTATTTAATTTCGGTGTGGCCTGGGCTGACCGAACGTGTCAGCATAACGGGCTTACTTGCTGTGGTAGTTTCAAACAAAAATGCTTCGCCTGGGTTTAGCCCTGAGCCTAGCGCCTCTTTGCGTAAAACAAAAAACGGAGAGCCAGCATTGGCATTAATGGGTGTGCAGTCGTTGGTAATGTCGCCGTTATAAATGGTGCCTACATGCTCGCCAACCACATAAAACGCAGTGGTGCTGGTAAATACAATGGCCAGCGCTGGGCAATGGTGCCGAGGTTACTCAGCTCAATTGGGTATTGTGTGGTATTGATTGCGCTTGATGCCGGAGAGCCAAAATCACCAAAGTTATTTTGCCAAGCGCTCAGGGTTCGCTCGTCTTTGGTCAGCGCTTGTAGGTCTCCAAGTACGTAAGTGCTTGAGACAGTTGCACCAACGTCATATGGTCTTTTCAGTGGCGAGAGTATCTTTAGTGTGTCGTTCTCTATGGCATCCACTAAAACCAGCTCACTCAAGACGGTGGTTATGATGAACGGGCCAGAAAAGTTGACTATTCCAGCCTTGATTGTGACTTTGCCTGTGGCTTTGTCATAACTGTAATTGTCATCATTGGCGCTGTAGAGCGATAGGCCATCATTATCAACAATATCTACCCAGTTAGCGTCAACGGTTACTGTTAACTCTTGGCCATTGCTCAGTGTTGCGTGTTGAGTTCTGCTCCGGTCTTGAACGCACACAAGATTAAACTCATGGAATATTGGCACATAGCCGCCTTCCGGAAGCTTGCTGCGGTCAATGCCACCAGGAGGGCTAGGCACGTTGATCTCGGTTACTTCGTCATAGTCGTAGCTTATAGAGTCTTGCTGTACATCCACAGAAAATTGCAAATCGACAACGCCAACGCTACTTACTGAGCCTGATATATTAGTCCCCGTGATATTACCGTTGTCATCGCTAGACGCACTAAACTCAGTCCCTGTTTCAGATTTTGCTCGAATATAAATACTGCTTCTCGCAAACTTAGTTGATGGCAAACTAAACTGTAGGTTTCGTATTGTGAGTGGTTTGCGTTGAATTAGCGCACCAAGTTCTTCAGATACCGTCCCTTGGTAATCAATGGGTTCAATTTCAGTTATTACACCTGTGTCATAGTCAATGCGGGCAATGACATAACCGGAGTGGATGAAGCGGCCTATACCATCGTCAGTAATAACCTGTGAAGAGCCTTGCTTTTTTAACCTAACGGTTTTTGGTACAACGGTTTCTGTGCTACCTAGAGTCAGCCCTTGGCTATCCGAGAATGAATGAAAACGAAAGTCTTGGTTCGACAAGTAATAAAGCCAAAGAAAGTCACCCTCGAACACGAAATGCCCAGATGGCAGGCTACCAGAAACGGTTGTGCCTGATAGGGTTGAGTTATTCACGGTATAAGTTATTTTGTCGTAATAATCACCAGGTCCATTGTTATTACCGCGATAAAAGCGATACTGCAAAAAGCGGTTTGCGCTGTAACTCTGTAAAATGTCAGGCACGTCGATATTGTATTCCCTGAGATAGCCAAAGCTCTCTACTTTCTTGTACTTATAAATAGTTTCCGTCGCAGGTCTTAGACCCTGTTTGGTTTCAACGCGTTTCACGGTTGGCGCGAGAGAGCGCTGTACTTCTTTTAGCTTTAGCGTGAGGTCGCCTTGCTGGTATGGCACAACTAGATTGCTGAGGCCGTGGTACTTGGTCGCGCTTGCTGTCATAAGCTCCAACATATCGTCGAGCAGCGAGTCGTCGCGTAAATCTGGAGACTCAACCAGTAGCGTGCTGACCAGCGGGTCTTCTGGTTGATCGGCTATAAATACATGTGCATCCGATAGTTTTGTTGCATCATCAGTTGCAACAGCAGGGTAAAGCTTGACCAAATCAAAGGCGCTGCGCGCATGATCGACGTCGCTGATTGAGCTAAATACATCGTTTAGCTTTCCGCTTATCACCGTGTTGTTGGTGCGGTGGCCACCTGCATTGGGTGCGCTGCCAAGCCGCTGGGGCTTAAATATTTTAAGGTGACTTCTTAACATGGTTACACCGTTTTTAGTCGTAAGGTTATGTTTTCAAAAAAATCAGGTGCTGCATCCGAGTAATAACTAACGGCGCTGCCCGTGGCAGGCTTTTGACTGTGATCCCAAACCACGGTGTATACCGTGCCACGGATCGATATATCAAACGCGGTTAGCGTGGTTCGGCTATGGTCAAATAGTGCAATGTAGGCACTCGCAGTCTCCAGCACACACTCAATCGTGATAGGCCGACCAGGTAACAGTGTTTTTTCAATATGGGGCGCGCCGTTAATGGCGAGTTCCGTTTGCTCAGCAACGGCTTGATAATCGTGCTCATCTGTCCACACTGCGTGTGGTAGTTCTATGGCGTTAATTACTATCATTGGGCGTTACTCAATTGTTCGAGTTCGTCTAATAGTTGGTCTCGAATGGTTGTGTACAGCTCAGCGGTGTTGCCACTGGGTAATTTGAGTTCCAAGACTATTCGTTTACCGGATTGTTGGTTATTAAGCAGGGTTAGCAATTTATCGAGTTTGCCATTTACCGCATCACTCAGCGGTGAGCTATTGTTTGGCCTAGTCGGCACAGGGCTTGGGCTGTAATACTCAGTGTTTTCACGCGGTGTGATTGTGTTTGAGCGTGTGGAATTACGTTTGGCACTGGCAACTTGTTTGAGCGATTCACGCTGGCGGTCAATTAAGTCTCGAAGCGCGCGCTTTTGTTCACCATCGATATAAACTAGCTGTTTAAATATCCGGTCATAAATTTTGGATAACTCTGACGTTGATGTGGATGCGTTAATTGCACGCTCAAACTGCGCGTACTGTTGCTGCTGCATTTTCTCGCGCTCGCGACGGGCGCGCTCGGCAATGACCTCATCACTTTCAAATCGATAGGCAGCACCTCTGCCTGTTTCATACTTATCTTGGTAATCAACAATTTGCTCAACCGTTGGGCGATTGCGGTTTTGGTAGTTACTCATGCTGGTTGCAGCACGGTTGGCGCTTTGGCTGACTTTCTCAAGCTCTTCTTTTTGCTCGCGCAGGCTTTTTAGAGACCGTTCATTGGCTTTTGTCGCATCTTCAGTTGCCCGGGTTCCTCGCTTGGTTGCATCCGTTGCATTGTCTTGTGCATCTTTAAAATCGCCGAGTAGGTCATTCACCACAGATAAAATATTACTTATCCGCTCCTTTTTGTGTTGGTAGTCTTCAGCGGTTAATGCACCTATCTTGTATTGTTGATTAACCTGGGCAAGCTCTTGTTCAAGTTTGCGCTGCTCAACATTTAGCCCTTGCAGGTTTTTAGTTTCTAGCTCTCGCACACGCGCCAAATCGGTTTCCTGTTCGACCACCAATCCAGTCTGACGGTTTAGTGCCGCCTGTGCTTTGGCTTTTTGCTCCGCTGAGGCTGTAGAGCTGTCTAGGATTTTTTTATTGTTTTCCATTGCAGCGCGGGTGCTGGCTAACACACTGGCAAACTTTGCTGTAGCGGTACTATTTTCATCTGTGGCAGGTTTGAGCTTGTTAGCAGCGTTAACTAGTTTATCCAGCTCTGCGGTTAAACCCAGTGCGGCCGCAGCTGCCTGAACCGATGCTGGCACAGTTTGGTCTGTGGCGTTGGCGGCTTCAACGGCGGCTTTGGCCCACTTCAAAAAGGCTTGCTGTTGCATCGCAACTGGTTCGTTGCTTTGTTGGAGTAGCTCAAACGCACCTTGCAGCTTTGTGGCTGTCTTAGTTAGTGCATCAGCACTGGTGATACCCAGCTCTTTATAGGCTTTGCTTACATCGTTGGTCAGATATGCTTGGCGCTCTAGCGATTCACTGTGTGCTGTAAACTTCGCTTTTAATGAGTCGAGTAACACTAGCTGTTGGTTATACTCTTCTCCAGCACCAGCGAGTGCTTTACGTGCCGACTCAATGGATTGGATAAAACCATCAACACCAGCGCGCACGCCATTTAGATTTTGCGCCTGTTGCTCTAGTGTTTCTATCACACGCAATGCTTCAGGTATGGTGAGCCTTAGCAACTCTTGGCGCTTACGCTCTTCTTCAGCGGCAATGCGTGTGGCCTCGGCGAGCGCTTCGGCTTTACGTGCTGCGTTTTCATAGGCTCCGGTGGTTTCATTCATGACCAGCGTGCCAGCAGCCACGGCGGCTTCCACTTCTTCTAAACTGGTAACAAGAATGCCTGTGGTTGAACTTATTAACTCAAGCTCGCCTTTTAACTTGGCAGCTTGTAACTCAGCATTGCGTTGACTCTCCGCAACGCCTGCTTCAGCAACTTTTAAATTTTGATACTCACCAACTAGGTTAATAACCTCATTGGTTAGCGCTAAATACACACCGCCTCGGGCAATCACACCAGCCACATTACGCCAGCGGTTTGCAGCAACGGTCGCAGCATTGGTGGCTGTTGTCGCTGCGGTTATGGCGGCTCTATAGGTAACAAATGCCCGGGTGGCACTCACTGCACCTGCCACAACACTACTAAAATAAGAGCCAATTTTTAGGGCGAGCCACGCTTTGGCTACAAATCCTATTTCTTCACGGTATTCATATAAGGTGCTTATGGTGTCTTTTATCGCTGTGCCGGTTGCCACAATGGTGTCGCTGATTGACTGCGCCCATTCTTGCAATCGGCCATCAGCTGCCATTGCAGCAAACTCTTTGTTTAAATCACCAATCTGGCCCTTGAGCCAATCCATCGCACCAGACTTAGCAATGAGGTTATAAAACTGTTCCAGATTATCTTTGGCATTAGATACCTGGCCGCTAAATAATGCCATTTGTGCCGCTGCACTGCCTGTGCTGGTTCTACCCATTTCATCAATCAGTTGTTTTATAACGTCACGGCCTAGCTGGCCTGCGCTTGATAGCTTTTGCAGTTCTTGGACGTTCTTACCCGTGACCGTTTGCAGCATATCCCATACAGGAATACCACGTTCAACTAGCTGCAAAATCTCTTCACCTTGCAGTTTCTGTTTAGCCCAAGCTTGGCCAAGTGCGAGGCTTATCCCTTCAACCTCCTGATAACTACCACCGAGCTTTAAAGCGCTGTCTGTAATAGATTGCAGCGTGCCGTCCATTGGGTCGAGGCCGAATGCCTTGAGCTTCACAAATGCTTGTGAAACCTCACCGAGCTGAAGCGGTGTATTTTTAGTAAATTCAGTTATCCAGGCGCTGGCCTTTTCACCTTGGGCAATGCTGCCCATCAGGCCATTCATTTGCACCTGGAGCTTTTCAAACTTATCGCCCGTTTCAAACACGGAGCGCACGGCTTGGCCAACCTGGTCTAACCCAAAGTAGGCAGCAGCAACCGCTGCGATTTGACTCGCGACGTTACCAAGGCTTTCTGCATGTGCTTGTTGGGCAGCAGAGCCTTGTTTTAGGTCTTGTGTAAATCCATCAACGGCTTTACCAGCTTGGTTAAAACGTCCAGCCAAGTTGCGTTTGGCAATGCTTAAGTTGTTGGTATCGAGACCAGTTCGTTTTAGCTCTTGTTGCAGTGCATTGTGTTTGGTGGTTTGCTGCGTCAGCTCAGCCCGCATTTGCTGCAAGTCGCGCTCTGCAAGGTCGATGCCTCGGGCAAGTTCAACAAATGGTTTGGTGGTGTCTTGTGCTTGTTTTTGTAATTGGTCTAGCGCATGGGCCGCAGCAGCCGTGGCAATCTCTTGCTCTTCAAGCTCTCGCTTGGAGCGTTCAAAAGCGTGGATAAGTTCCTGCTGGTTGCCTAGCTCATCAATCACATCGGCAAGCACGCCTGCTTTTTGGCTCGCGTTCGTCGTGGCAGTAGTTACTTGATTTAAGTCGCCGCTCAGTGCTTGCGTATTGCTCGCCGTGGTGGTCGCGTTATTTGAGACGTCTTGAAGAGACTCACCCAGTTTAGTGCTAGCGGTAGTTGACGACGCTAAGTCATCGGCAAGTTCAGTTGATTGCTTGCTCGTTTGCTTTGCGGCTTGAGCCGTCTCATCTAAATTCTGGCCGAGTTGGTCTGTGGCAGGTGCGGCATCATCAGCGCTTTGCTCAATACGGCGCAGCTCAGCAACTAACTGTTCAAGGTTTTGCTTGCCAGTGGCTTCGGCCACTATTCGTAATGCGAGCTGGAGTGTTTTATCTGCCATGCCATTTACTCAGTTTGAAAAGAGGTTTGAAATAGTAAAAAGGGGCCGAGGCCCCAACGGGAGCTATGCGTCTAATTCGGTATAGGTGAATGGGGTAGCTTTACCTGCTGGCAACTTGGCAGTGCCCGCTAGGCCGCCACTCACAAACTCACTGGCTGCAAAATCAATTTCTTTATCTGGCATCAGTGATACGTCGTATACTTCCAGCTCAATGGCTTTACCGTTAGCAAGGTTGGTTCCCTCACCAAAAATACGGGCTCGAACTTGTGATTCAATGCCACCTTGGATGGTCTTACCGCTTCGCGCATTGTGTTGATAGCTCACGGTAATGCTGCCACCTGCATCTACTTCGCCGCCTTTGACAGAGCGGATCAAACCCAGTGCATAGTTGATCTCAAAATCAGTCCCTAGCGTGAGTGGGGTAGTTGCTTGCTTAACCGTAAGACCTTCGGCGGCTAGATTCTTATGGCCAAGCTCTAGCCAGCCCTGATTGGCGGGCAAGGTTTTTGCTGCATCCGTTACCGTGCCGCTGGCTTCGTTTAGATCAACCACTTTACCCATCAGCGCCATTGCCAATAACTCAGAGGGTTGGTCGTCAAACTCGCATGACACTTCAGCAGGCTTGGCAATCTTGACGTCATCTAATGCTTGGCCATAAGACTCTTTTTTACGAGATGCACGGGTCTTGGTTTCAGCTTCTGTTTTGATGCTGAGCTTGGTCATATTGATAGGGCCAAAAATACCGAGGCTTTGGCCTTGTGGGTTTAGTCGGTCAATAAAGAAATTGCCCGCTACTAGTAAGCCACTCATGTAAGTGCTCCTTTAAACTTCATTTGACAGGTAAAGGCCAGCGGATAAAACGCATGGCCACTGGTGTATCTTGGTTTGATTGGGGTGTTAACGCGTTGCCAAGGGCCAGCGTCGCCAGTCATCTTTCCGGCAATGGCACGAATGGTAGCGGCAATGTTTTTGCCTGCGGTTTTGCTGGTTTTGCGCTCAGCTAAGATGACAAGCCAGGTTTGCGTTAACAGGGTATTTGCTCCAGCGTAAGCGCTCTCCTTTAATTGCTCGCCGTAGTAGAGATAAAACAAGCTCGGGGTATGGTTGGTTTTGTCTATCTCTGCTAGGTCATCGAGTGCCTTAACTTGGCGTATGCCAGGCACTGCACTTAGAGCTGTTTCTAGCAGTTGGCCCGCTGCTAAAAAGTCATCTTTAATTTCAAACATCAGATGAACCCCTTGGCTTTGTTGCGAGCAAATACGCTGCCTGCTGATTCCATCACGGCGGTGTCGTTGGTGGTGGCCTTGTCACCTTGGCTATCAATACCCAGCGCCACCTTGCCTTGATTCACTGCTTGTAAAAACTTTAGCGCGTCCGTATAGCGGGTGTGTATGTGCTCCGGCGCGTTATCGCCGCTTAAAAAGTAGCGGGCAATATCACAACAAATGCGCACCAATGCCATTGGTACAATGCTAAGTGGCAGCATGTAACGGCCAGAGAGATAAGCGTTTATCTCTGCTGTGGCATCTTCAAGGGCTTGCGTGAGCACAGCCATATCCACTTCACCTGGTATGCTGTGCTCTCGCTCAGTGAGTAGCACTAAGTCTTGGTGATTAAAGCGAGCTTGCATGTCTTCAGCGGCAGCGTAGGTCATGGCTTATTGCTCCACGTTCTTTAGGGCAGATTGGTAAATCTGCCATGCAGCATCACGCTGAGCAGCGGTTGGCTTTAGTTCACCAGTGACTGTCTCACCATTTTCATCATCACTGATTGAAATGGTTAGCTGCTCGACCGACGGCTTTTTAGTGAACTGCTCAATGGCCATTACACCAATGAATGGGTGTAGCTCAGGGTCAACACCTGCAAGGTCAATTTCAACGCCCTCTACACTGGTACAAATACTTCCTGGCTCCACGTTTGGTGTCGTTGTTGTATCTTCACTCGCTTGAGCAATGCGCGACACCGCAAGGCGTGGATCTGCTTCCAAACTCTCCAGTTGTTCAATAGAGATTTTTTCTGCGGGGATGGTGTTTTCACCACTTTGCAAAGTGATCCTCGCTCGCCTATAGCCCGTAGGCTGTGAGTTATGGATTTTGATAAAAGCCAAACCAATGGCGCTAGCAATCTGAGTCTTTTCCATTTCATAGGTTCTCTCTAGAAGCTCTGGTGTGTAACTCACCAGAGCAATTAACTTACGGGTGAATTAGGCGTCTAAGTAGTCCGCTACGCAGAGCTTCAAGCGGCCTTTGAGTTCATTAGATGTGTTGTTTTCGATTTCGCGCTCTAGCAGTTTGGTTGCGACATCTTCAAGCTCTGGTGGCACAACCAATTTAGTCGGGCGAATACCAAGCTTGCGACCACCGTCAGCTTTAAAAGTACGCATCCGTTTAATTGCGTCCCACATGTTGTCGGCATTCAGGGCGCGTTTGTTCGCAAAGGCCAATTGCCAGAAGCTGAAGCCTGCGGCATCACGACAATCTACGCCGTAACGGAATAGCTTTTTGGTGAACACGGCTTCGTCATCAATTTTGGTCATACTGACAAAAACGGGCTTCTTCCGTTCTTGGAATATGATTGGCTTAATGACTTTCGAGCCATCAATCACATACCAAACTGGCCCTGTATAAGTGCCGTCTTCAGCCATGTTGGCAACGCTTTCAACTGCACCAGTACCATCTGCTTTTTCGTAAACAGGGTGGTCTGTATCAAAATAGTTTTGGCCGTCATAGCAAAGCGTGGTAAAGCCCGCTCTAAGCAGCGGCCAGCACACTTCATCCGGGTGAATGCCCGCTGAGCGTCCCATTTCTTGCATGAGTGGCGCATATACGCCTAGCTCATCATCTTCAATGTCGTTACGGTCAACACTAACTGAGCCTTCAAAATCTTCATTCACAATCGTGTAGCCGTGGGCTTTCATGGATTCAAGCTGACGCTCTCCAACCCACTTTTTAAGTGAAGGGAACTTACCAAGCCATCCGTAAGTGTTGCTTTTGGTTTTGGACTGGATCACCGTCGCTATTTCGGTATATTGCGGCTGTGCTTCACCAAGGCCATCTTGGAAGTTCTTTTTAAAGCCCGTTTGTAGGCTGGTTAAAATTGCAGGGGTCACAATTGCCATTACTGGTCTTCCTCTTTCAGTGCTGCGTAATCTTTGTGGCTAATACCCAGTTGATCAGCCGCGTATTTATCCTCGGCAGACAAAGCGGCAACGCCTGTTTTGTCCTGCGTTGGTGTTGGGGTTGGTTTGGACTGCTGAGCGTTCAGTGCTGCAATAGGTTGGCGGCTATCTAACACTGCATTGAGGGCGGCAAGTCCGTTTTGCTCACCGAGCTGCTTGAGGTAATCAATCTCGGCGGCAATCACGCGGCCATCGGCCTTGGCTTTATCAATAGCGGTCTCAATAGTCACGCCTTGGTGCTGGCTATTAAGTGCGGCCAGTTCGCCACGTAGTGCATTGTGTACATCAACTGGCACAAACTTGGTTAAATCCACAGTGGTATTCGACGTGGCTTGTTGAATTTGCGTGTTCAAGGCAGCAATTTGCTTGTCTTTACCTTCTGCGCCATCTGCCTTGCTTTTTAGCTCGGTAATGGCCGCTTTGCCTTTTTCGATATGCTCGCTGGTAACATCACCGTCCACGGTAATGCCAAGCGCAGCGAGGAGTTGCTGGGCTTCGTTCATCTTGGGTGCTCCTGAGGAGTATTGCAGGTTTAACACTGCTACCTCTTCCATGCCCAGTACTGCGGGGTCATTGGTTAAGGCAACGTGAAGTAATTTGAATGGGCGACCTGTAGACTTGTCGTAAGCAAACACTGGGCTAACGTAGCGGTACTCTTTATTGCGTAGCGCACTCAGTGCCGCCGTAGTCCACTTTACGTTCTTGGCATATACGCCTTCGCCTGGCACATATTCCAAACCGTCGGATGCAAACCAACCAGCCGCTGGTGCAGGTTGGCCGTTCTGTGCTTTAAAAAGGGTTTGGTGGTCGTAATCAAAGAGGTAATCGTTAGCACGGCTAAGGGCAGCGGTTTTAAGATTGTTAAATGCCGTTTCATCCATTAGCCATTTATTGCCTGGTACTTCAAATGGTCTACCATCATGGCCAGAGAATGGCCCATCAGGCATAAGCAGCACGCGAGGGCTAATACCACTTTCTTCAGGTTCGCTTGCCAAGCTACATACCGCAAGGCCAAAGTGCTGCGCTGGTGTATTACACACAGCAACAGAAGTCACCTCCATGTGTGATTGTCCGTATTGGCAGTTTATGGGTTGTTGCGTTGAGGTATTTTGCATGTTCTGGCACTAAAAGGTTTGTCTTGGTGCCAGTATGTGGATTAGGGTTGGAAGTGTATTTTAAACTGGGTTAATAAATAGAAGGAGGGTTGAGCAGTTTTGACTCGACTGGGTTTGGCAGGTTTTGTAAAGAAGGAACAGAGCCCCTATAAGTATTGATTAGTGACTTCACCGCTGTGTTGAATGGTTCACCAACATATGGTGAGATGTATAACTCCTCTATTAGGGTTCCCAAATCAACTTTTATTTTGTGTGCTTCCTGAAACTTTTCAATCTTACTGTCTAATTCAGCAGCTGTGTTTGGTGAAATAGAATTATTCTTTTTAAGAAAGTTTTCAAACCAATCTCGAGAGGCATTAAAAACCATTAATCGTATTTCTTTCTCATGTTCAAATGACTTCCGCTTAAAAGGTTGTTTGTAATTGCCCAGCTCGATATTGTTGAACTCTGAATCCGAGTAGTAATGGACTTTACTTAAAGTTATATCTTCTTTTGAATGAGCAACCGAATCTATTAATTTTTGAATGCTGGATTTAATCGCTATTCCTTTGCCACTATCAGAATAAAGATTCCACATTGCTTCGGACTCATAATGATTTATATGCCAGCAATTAACAGAAGTAGCCTTTGCCCTGAAGTTTAGAAATGCATTGAATGTTGCTTTCGCACTAGATATTAAACTTTCATTTTGGGCATTAATTGTTTTTAAAGTCTCTTTAATATCAGGGTGCTCTCTTTCTTCAGCTGTAGCTTGTTTCAGTCGTTCATCTAATTCCTTTTTGATTTCTCTAATGCAAGCATTTGGCTCACTGAGAGCTTCATTTAATAACCTTTGTTCAACTTGGGGTGGCAAACGCCCTTCAAAAGGATCTGATTTAGCAAAACTTGATAGTGGAGCAAAGTAAAGGCTTTGTGAGTGTAATAAGTCTATGAACTTGTCTAGGCTCAAATAGCGCCAAATCGGCGCGTCATTATTTAGTTCTCCAATTACCTCTATTGGCACAATTCTCTCCTTATATTCTCTGTCTGTGATGATTTCATGTTATGGCCTTCCATTACACTCAAGCTCGACAACAAGATTATCAATTGACTCTTTCAAATGTGTGCTTTTGAAACTTGCTAGGTGTACTTTGCAACTATTCATCAACGAAATAAATTGCTCTCTATTATCATTCTTAAATAGACTATGACGTTTGACTTGGTCGATAGTTTCCTGAATTACCCTCTTAGCTATGACACCTGTTAAATCCTCTTGCATATGGTTTGTAAGCATTACTTGTAGGGTTTCATGTTTTAGTAATATCTGATCTTCTAGGCGGATTATGACTTCAGATATAGAACTAGATAAGCCTGGCCTAGGCCTGCTGCTTCGCTTGGCATAGTTTTTCCTTTCTTTAATTACTTGTCTAAAAGGGTATTCACCACACATTGTATTTAGCGCTGTTTCTATTTCTGATTCACTGCCCCTAATAATATCAATCAAATAATGCAGTTTGGCGGCGTTGGTTGAGTTTGTTTGCACGGTAACTTGACGATTAATCGCTTCGGTTTGTTCTCGTGTTATTTGGTTCTGTAATTTAGCTTCATAACTCTGCTCTTCTTGAGATTGTCTTGTTCGTTGTAGTTCTATTCGGGTGGCCTTTAATTCACCAGATTGCAACCAGAGTGAGCATACAAGCAGTACAATTGTGAAGAAAGTCAGAAGTGGATTTAAGGTTCCACCAAAAAAGTCACCAAAGGCACCGTATTGAGCTCTTAATGATTCAAAGTCCTTTGCATCGGATGAGCGAGGTAAAAAAGAGTCGAAGCCAGTTAGGTAAAATATGATAGCGAAGCTAATGACAAAAACCGCTGCGATAATAATCGTAAACATCACCTTTGAGACAATTTCTGATTTTTGCTCCAGTTGATACTCTTGGAGTCGTTCTTGCTTGTGTAAACTTTGATAACATGAGTTGTTATTCTCATAAACATCACTCATTTGGTAGTCCTTTCTATCTTCGATAGGTATATGAATAGTCGAATAGAAACGTTTCGAAACGCCCTTAACGACCATATTACACTACACATCACCCAACGCTAGCACTTGAGCATGTAAAAAACGCCTCAGAGGGCTTCTGAGGCGTTTTTTAGTTTTCGGTAAAATAGTGACTCAACACGGCTAGAATATCGGTTTCCTCTTCGGGGCTTACTCCCAGATATTGCCGCTGGTCTATCGCGGCAGGCCCTGGTGCCATTTCTGGCAAACCGCCAAAGTTATGAATAGCAGCGTAAGGCTTGTTACTGCCTATTTGCGCCCAAAACGCGCCGCTGTCTGCGGCAATGCTGGCTGCTAGTCCTCCAGCACTTACCTGTAGCATTTGCCCGCCAACACGTTTGGGGTTTTGTTTTAGGTAGTTTTCACTAAGCGCTGGCCAAGCGATGCCCGTAACTGGGCTCCGTTCTTCAGCAAAAGCGTCTTCCGTTGCGCCTTCCATGATGGCGGCTATCTCATTCATTGGTTCACTAAGGTCGTTAAATCTGGCAGCAATCTTGTTGAGTACTTTGGTTGCATCACCGCTTGTGAGTATTTCAATTCTAGTGGTCATATTGTAATCACTTGGCTGTTGGGTAATAATTGTTTGTGGTGGTAGTGTTTCCAATAGGTAACGGTTATATGCTCTGGCAGTGTATATTATATGAGTTCGAGTCTCATCCTATCACCACACCTCATACTGACCACTGGTAATAGCTGCATTTATGTCGTTTTTACTCACTTTGAATACATTGATCATTTGTTCAAGCATTTCACCCCGGTAGTTAAATTCGACTATTACTTTAGTGGCTTCATCTCCTCGTAGAATCACCAGAAGCATGTTGCCTTTCTTAGTATCCCAGTAAACATTAGTCTTATCACTGTTTATCCAAGAGCTTAACGCAGTGTATTCGCTTAACGTCAGAGCTTTCTCTGCTCTTTGGTGTTTCTCGCTGTGCGCATGAGCCAGAGCGCGCTCAGATAAAATCAAAGTACGGGCCGCATCAATGCCCTTATCTTTAAGCTTTTGGTTTATGTTATCACCTAAAAAGCTCACCACCGTTTTATGTTGCGGCCGTGGGCCAAACGCTCTAAGGCCAGCCTTATCGCCAGCAAGTTTTGCTGCTTGATACTGCTCTATACGCTCGATGCTTTTACGCGTCCATAGCTCAAAAGCCTTAGCCCGTTCATCACTATTATTTAATGCCTGGATAGTCTCAGCACGTAGCTGTGTGCTTTCCACTTTGCCCAGCTTAACTGCTACGGCCACATCGGTGCCAAAAGCTGATTGACCAGGCGAATAGGCCCAGCCCACATCTGGAGTCATTACATCGCCACTGGGTAACTTAACTCGTGCATGCTCAGTGGTTTTAACCTCACCAGATCCGCGACTCACAATCTCTGCGTCAAACTGCTGCACATAGCCGCTGCCATCCTCCAAGGTTAATCCACGCGCTTTTACTTGTGCCTCAGTGAGCGCACGAACGCGACAGCGACAACCCCAACCATTGGGTGGGTATATGGTTTGCCAAATGGGGTCATCAAACCTAAACACCTTGCCATGCAGCAGTTTATGTTCAGGCCGTGTTTGTGCATCATCAATAGCAACATACTGCCAATACGGATGTGTTTTACTGCGAGCCAGCATGCGGCGATAGCGGCCACTCATATAGGCGGTTTGTAGATTGGTACGATAAATATTGTTTAAGCGGTAGGGGCTACCCAGCTGGATTTCATCGCCTTGCTCATTCTTGGTTTTTCCCCACCAACCCAATCGCTGAAGCTCAGGCGTTAGCTGCTCTCTAAATTGTTTTGCCGTTAAGCCCTCAGCAAGCGCTGTGTCTGTGTACTTGCGTATTGCCTCTAGTACTTCCATGCTTTGCACCCGCGCTACAGTAAACGCCTTGGCGTGCGCCGTAGTCAGCACATCGTGCCACTCATCGCTTATCGCATAACCTTTAGATTTAAAGTAAGCCACCGCATCCGTAGGCGGTTTATTGAAAGCAATACTAAGATCAATCATTGATCATGCCCCAAATCTCACTCACAAAAATCAGCTTGGTGAGCATTTCGGTCAGTTGGCCTTGGTCGATTGTTGGATAAAGCTCGGCAAGCTCAATAGCTGCCAGTTCCTCACTTTGGTTAAGTTTGTCTAGCAGTGGCTGAAGCGTGGCTTTGTACTCTTCGCGCATATCGCCACTGGTGATTGCATCAATGGCAGTATCTAGCTCTGTTTGTGTGCTGCGTGTTTGGTATTCCGCATTGAGTGCGGCCACCGCTGTATTGAGTGCGGCAGTACTAGACGGTTTGCCAAGTACTGGCTCGTTGTTGGTAGGGATTGGGATTTGCAGCTTTTCGTTAGCCCAATGTACGGGAATTTGCACACCTGTCTCAACGAGCAACTTTAGTGCAGGTGCTAGCCTTGCAATATCCTCAGACTCTGTTTTATCAAACTCAAAATGTGGCAACCGACGATTGCCCTGGTAGGATTTTCCATTTAGGGCGTACATGGGATAAATCAAATCACGCGTAATGGTCTGCTCCAGCTGTTTTAAATCACTTAGTGTGATGTCTTGCATCACTTCTAAATGCACGTTACCAAGTGCATTAGTGCTGGTTTTGCCGTCTGCCTGGGTGGTAAGTGTTGCACCGATGATAGCTTTTGATTGTGTTAGCTCGCACCATCGAATCATGCTTTCAAACGGATCTGCTTGGCCGTTAGCTGCACTTTGAAAATCGATCTCCATTCCTCTTGGTATGATACCGCCAGCGTTATGGCCAATCGCCATCACGGCACGCAG
>NZ_RCSQ01000120.1:0-12256 GCF_004103255.1 Pseudoalteromonas sp. PS5 | reverse complement strand
AAAGTTTCAATCATACTCTGAGGTTTCTGTGTTACCTAACGCCTCAATAAGCGGCGTAAAATAGTTGGCTATAATCGCGAAGAATGAGCGCAAGCCAACTGTTTTGCGTCTGTTCTTGATTGGCTTGTTATATTTTGTTTCCAATATCTCCATTACAAGCTTCAATGATTTTGCTAACAGCAATATCCGTTATAAATATAATAGTGATAATAATATCGTTATAACTCGTATCTGACTTCTTATCATTGAGTCCCTTAAATTCTAATTCATTGATAGAAAACGAATGATGTGTAACCTTTGATAGAGTTGAATATATCTTTTGGTGGATGTCAGTTGCTATAGGAAACATTTTAGCTTTTTCGTATACAGTTGTAGCTAAGTAGTCACACCTTTTTAAAGCATCTTTTTTACGAGCTACATTAGCTTTACTCATTCCTTTTTCAATTTGAGTTTTTTCAATCAATTTATAAGCTTCTTTTCTTTCACTATCCGAAGTTATGCTGGCAAGCTGTAAATGTTTATAAATAATATCAGGAGACAGCCAATCAATATAAAAGTTTAATGCAGTTTCGTACAAAGTCCTTGTTACTGAGGCTGCACTTAAGTAAAACTCCTTTTCAAATAGGATTGATATTGATTCAAGGGACTCTTCAGCCCTTTTTAATATTGAAAAGACTGTATGGTGATAATGAAAATCAATAGAACTTTCAACATGAAATCTTTTAAGATTTTGGCTAGTTTCCTTTACTCTATTGATTAAAGTTTCAAATAGAACCTTTGGTGAAACTTCCTGCTTTTCTTCTAATAAAGTAGAGTTGATTCGTTGATGATGATACACAAACCCATCTACATATTGCCCAAACCCTGATTTATCAGAGTAGCCTTTCATAATGTAGCAAGCTTCATCCAAATTTCTTTTTGATGCGTATATAGCGACAGGAGGTATTGTTATACCTAATTCAATATATGCATTGTATGCACATAAATCATCAGAACATAAAAATGAATCATCACCTTTAAGAATACTTGGATATAGATAAAGTAACGGCCTACTGCCATTTCTAATTGATTGCTTAACTACTTCGATTTTTTCCTGAACTGGCTTTTTGTATTTGTAAACTAATCCCTCTTTTGTCGGGACATAACAACCCGGTTTAATTTTATCTATTGATAATCTGGAAAAATATAGCTTCAACTTTCCTTGAATGAATTTAGAATACTTTTCAGGAACTAAGCGATCTACCAATTCAGATTCATCTACTTTTATTTCACTTATTGGGACTTCTACCGAAGGCCAATTTCGGTTTAATTTAAAATCTAAGTTGTCATCATTCACTTTTTGATCAAATTCCTTTTATAAATAAACTCTGTAGTACGATAAAAATATAACAATTTAATATCGACCCAATGGGTCGTTTCTCTACCGAGTCATGGGTCATTAATCTCATTGTACCAGTTTTATCATAATAACTAACTTGTTGCTATACAGATATTTTTCATCATTATGAAAAGGATAAAAACGACCCTCGGGGTCGTTTTCTTGACTATAGGAGAAGTACGGCGAAACTGTATATAAATACAGTCAACTTTTAGAGCTAACTCAATGAGAGCTCGTTCTACATTTTTAAACCATATCGTCAAATTTATGCTGACTGACTAAGCAATATTCGGTTAGAACCGATGATACCCCGTTGAGCAAAGTTTTCTAGCTTGTTTTGGTGCATTTTCGATTTAGGAATGCAGAGAAAATAAGTGACACCCATCTAGATTAACATTCAAGCTGAGGAAGTGAAGTAAAAAGTATGTAAACACTTCTATCACTTTGGTCAAAAGCGTTTTCCGATAGGCCGACTTTTAGCGCGAAGCGTATCTCTACACTAAAACCGGGTTCTCGCGCATGACAAAGTGCTGCAAATACAGCAGTAATAAATGCTAGAGCTGAGAATGTGAGTTTTTGCTAAGTCAAAAAGCTAAGGCTTATCCAGATTAGCACTTGATCAAATTGGGCATAAAAAAACCAGCGTATTGACGCTGGTTTTTTATTACTTTTTCTTTTTAACCTTGGCAGCTTTCTTTTTCGCTTTGATTTTAGCGGGATCTTTTTTTCTTTTTCGGTGCCTTGGCTTCTTTATGTTTAGGTTCTAAGCCTTTAATTACGCGGCGCTTAAGTTTTTGGTCTGTATAACGCTCAACTTTGCCGAGTATTTCAACATCATGGGCTTCAACCAAAGAAACTGCGGTGCCTTTTTTCCCTGCTCGGCCGGTACGCCCGATACGGTGTACATAAATATCCGCAGTGCGTGGCATATCAAAGTTGAATACGTGGCTGATGTCTGCAACATCAATACCACGGGCGGCAACATCCGTCGCGACAAGAATTTTTGTTTTGCCACTGTGGAAGCTTGCCATAGCAGTCATACGTTTATCTTGTGGCATTTCACCACGTAGCCAAGTTGTTTTTATGCCTTTGGCAAATAGTTCGCCCACCAGTGTTTCAAGTCTTTCACGGGTTTTAACAAACACAACGGCTTTAGTGACTTCTTCATCATCGAGCAACTGCGCTAATAGGTTGACTTTGTGCTCATAGCTGTCAGCTAAATGAACCCATTGATGGATCTTGCCTTTTTCTTTACGAGAAGGGGTCGCTTCAAGTAGTGCTGGGTCTTGCAAGATACGCTCAGCAAATTTCTCGACGCTCTCGCCTTCCAATGTTGCAGAGAACAAAAAACACTGGCGACGGTTAACGGCTTCCGAGCAAATACGTAGCATTTCTTTGCGAAAGCCCATGTCTAGCATACGATCAGCTTCATCTAAAATAAGCAGCTCAACATTTTCAGCGTGGAAGTTTTCGGTTTCTAGATATTCCATCAAGCGACCAGGTGTTGCGATGAGAATATCGTTGTTCTTCTCAAAAATTTCTTTGTGAGTACCATAGTTAATACCACCGGTTACCACACCAATTTTGAGGTGAACACCTGCTGCCAGTAACTCACATTGCTCATGTACTTGGTAGGCAAGCTCCCGAGTAGGCGTCATGATTAGCACGCGGGCAAAACCTGGCTCTTTGCGCGGAAAATCTAGCAAATACTGAATCGCAGGGATCAAGAATGCAGCGGTTTTACCCGTACCGGTTGGTGCACTGGCGAGAATGTCTCGACCAATCAGGGCTTCAGGAATAGCCATCTGTTGAATGCTGGTAGGAGTTTCATACCCCATTTTCTTAATAGCACTAATCAGCTTGCCGTCTAAATCAAATTCAGTAAATTGCATATTGCATCACAAATAAAGGACAATAGCGGAATTATACGTTGCTATTGCATTTTCTCAAAGGTATAGGATGTCTCAGTTTGCATTTAAACAATTTTCAGTGACGCAGCGCCATGCTGCTATGAAAGTTTCAACGGATGGGATCTTACTTGGTGCTTGGGCACCGGTATCGAATGCTAGGTCAATTGTGGATGTTGGTGCGGGGACTGGCTTGGTTGCGTTAATGTGTAAGCAGCGCAACCCAAATAGCAGTATTTATGCTGTTGAATTGGACCAAGCGGCACTCGTTGATGCGCAATATAATATTACCCATAGCCCATGGCCAGACATTAAGTTGTGCGATACTGCAATTCAAGCGTTTGAATGCGAAACTCAGTTTGACTTAATGGTGTCTAATCCGCCTTACTTTAACACCAGCTTGAAAAGCCAAGACCCTGCCAGAAACCGAGCGCGGCACACAGACAGCCTAAGCTTTGACGATTTATTGTCTGCGTTTGAAAGATTGACTTCGCCTCAGGGTCAGTTGGCTGTGATTTTGCCTTATCAGGAAAGTTTGCTGTTTAATCAATTGGCTGACAAAAGAAATCTCTCTCTCATTTCGGCCTGTACAATCAGTACAACTCCAAAAAAGGCACCGTCAAGGCGCTTGATGCTATTTAGTAAACTTGCTCACCATACTAAAGATGAGCAGAGGCTGGTGATTTATGATGAAAATAATCAATACAGCAAAGAGTACGTTGCTTTGTGCCAAGCGTTTTACTTAAAAATGTAAACGAGAGGGGAGAGTTAACACGGTTTGCCGTGTTAACTCGGTGAGCACTACTGTTCCAACTCGGTATATTCCGTCATGATCTGCTCAATCCAAGTGGCGATGCGCTCATCACTTTTGTCGTATTGGCTATCTTCATCCAGCGCAAGTCCAACAAAATGAGCGTTATCTTCAGTAAGCGCCTTTGATGCTTCAAACTCGTATTCATCATTGTTTGGCCAATAACCTAAGAAAGTCACTTGCTGTGGTGCAATTTTATCATGCAGCATGCCGAGGGCATCTTGAAACCACTCACCATATCCTTGTTGATCTCCCATGCCAAATAGCGCAATGACCTTACCGCTTAAATCAACGGTTTCAATATCGTCCCAGTGAGATTCCCAATCTTCTTGTAATTCGCCAAAATCCCAAGTAGAGATACCAAAAATTAGGAAGTCAAACTGCTCTGCTTTTTTTAACGGCTCATCCTTAATGTTAAATAAGGTTAGGGTGTCTTTGCCGATAATTTCTTGAATCTTTTCTGCGGCCATTTCTGTATAGCAGGTAGTGGAGCCGTAAAATAACCCAATTTGCATTGTATTTATCACTTTCAATTTGACTGGTATTATGGCCGCCAAGTTTACATCATGACGTAGTGAATTAATACAGGTGCCCAGTGAGCGAACACCAACCATACCCATTTGAGATGTCCGACACCCAATTGATTGAAGCCTTCCTCGATGCGCTTTTTTTGGAACAAGGACTAAGCGAAAATACGATTAGTGCCTACCGCAGCGATTTAGAAAAGTTTCTTTTGTTCATAACCAAAGAAAAGGTGAGTACATCGTTATTAGCCGTTTCGTCTCAAGATATTGAAGCTTATCTTGCTTATCGTGTTGATAAAGGCCTAAAAGCGAAAAGTAGCGCAAGGGCTATCAGCGCATTAAAACGATTTTATTTATACTGGGTACGTGAAAAAAAAATCAGTCAATCGCCACTAGATACTATTGCGCAGCCTAAAACAACGCCATCATTGCCAAAAACCCTCAGTGAAGCAGAGGTAGAGGCACTGTTAAATGCTCCAGACTGTGAAGACCCTATGGGCCTACGAGATAAAGCGATGCTCGAACTCCTTTATGCCACAGGGCTGCGAGTGACTGAGCTGGTGGGGCTAAGGATGGAGCAGGTCAATATGCGACAAGCTGTGGTACTTGTGCGGGGTAAAGGTAATAAAGAACGTTTAGTACCGATGGGAGAGGAAGCATTGCACTGGTTGGAACAATTTCTTAAAAAAGGTCGGGGGTTGATGATTAAGCATGCGACCGATTTTGTGTTTCCATCAAAGCGCGGCATTGGCATGACGCGACAAACTTTTTGGCATCGAATTAAACACTATGCTATTTTGGCAGACGTAAAGTCGCCGTTATCGCCACATACGTTACGCCATGCTTTTGCAACACATTTACTAAACCATGGTGCCGACCTGCGCGTTGTTCAAATGATGCTTGGCCACAGTGACTTGTCAACGACTCAAATTTACACGCATGTTGCCAGTGAACGCCTCAAAACTTTACACCAGCAGCATCATCCAAGAGCTTAAATTTTTGTTACTTGGGAATTATTTACAGGTTACTCCGGTCATAGTGGGTAGCAACAAGGAGTGCGTCTCCTGTCATAAAAGGTTTAGAGAGAATAACATGAAAAAATTAATTATCGCCGCATCACTGGCATTAAGCTTCGGTGCATTTGCCGAGCAAACGGAAAATCAAGTAACTACCAGTGTTGATCCAATTACTGCACAATTTAGTGGTTTAGGAATTGCGGTGAAAGAGATTAAAGATAGCCCGCTTGCGGGCTTGAAGACGGTGATCACTGATAAAGGAGTGTTGTACTCAAGTGCTGACGGAAAATATTTAATCCAGGGCACGATGATCGACCTTGATAACCGTCGAAATATCACTGAGGATGCGTTAAGTGGCGTGCGCAAGCAAGGCATTGCTGAATATGAAGATTCAATGATTGTCTATAAGGCAGAAAACGAGAAGCATCAGATCACTATATTTACCGACATTACCTGTGGCTACTGCCGTAAACTCCACCGTGAGTTAGAGGAGTACCTAGCAGCAGGGATCACGGTAAAATATTTAGCTTTTCCACGTGGTGGCTTACGTGGCTCGGGCTATGAAGACCTCAGAAATGTTTGGTGTGCCAAAGATGCTGCAGCAGCGTTAACAGATGCCAAGGCTGGAGGCGAAGTAAAAGTAGTTGAAAACTGTCAAGCACCAGTTGCTGAGCATTATCAACTAGGACAGAGCTTTGGTATTTCGGGCACGCCTGCCATCATTCTTGAAGACGGTTCTATGATCCCAGGCTATCAACCAGCTGCTGCAATTTCACAGATGTTAGACGCACAAAACCCTAAGTCTTAAGGCTTCTACGCAGCGATGGAGTTCACGACAAGAACTCGGTAAAATAGCGAAATAAAAAATACAAAAGGCCATTATGGCCTTTTTTGTTTGTGAAAGGTTATGTATACAGAAATTAAACCGAGAGAGCGGGTTGACGACAGTCATTTACCATCATCGTTACATCCGGTGATCAAGCAGCTTTACGCCGCAAGAGGGGTGAAAGCAGCTTTTGAGTTAGATAATAGTGCGGCAACGCTACACGACTTTAAGCTGTTCAAAGACATTGAACTGGCAAGCCAAATCTTAGCGCAAGCACTTGCAGAGCAAGCAAAAATACTCATTGTAGGGGATTTTGATGCCGACGGTGCTACCAGTACGGCGGTATTGATGGAAGGCTTAGCGCAGTTTGGCTTTTTACATGTCGACTACCTTGTACCAGACCGATTTAGTTTGGGATATGGATTAAGCCCTGCTTTAGCTGAGCAAATTGTATCGCTTAGCCCCGACTTAGTGATAACAGTTGATAACGGTATTTCTTGCATTCGTGGTGTAGAAATTGTCAAGCAAGCGGGCATTAAAGTTATTGTTACCGATCATCATTTACAAGGTGATGTCCTGCCGAACGCCGATGCAATCGTAAACCCTAATCGCCTTGATTGTGAGTTTCCATCAAAATCTATCGCCGGAGTGGGGGTTGCTTTTTATCTCTTAATCGCGCTACGACATTACTTGCGCTTGCAGAATTATTTTACTGAGCAAAATAAACCAATACCTAACCTAGCTTCTTTACTTGATATTGTCGCGTTGGGTACCGTTGCTGATGTGGTGGCGCTGGATGCGAATAATCGTACGCTGGTACACCAAGGGCTTGCACGGATCCGTAGTGGTCAAACAAGGCCTGGGATCCAAGCCTTGATTGAAGTTGCGAATCGAAATATTGCAAGGTTGAGCGCCAGTGACTTTGGTTTTGCTTTGGCTCCAAGGCTGAATGCGGCAGGTCGCCTTGATGATATGAGTTTAGGGATCGCCTGTTTGTTGTCAAAAGATATTAATCAAGCACGCCGTATTGCGTCTGAACTCGATAGTTTGAATATTGAACGTCGTGAAATAGAGCAAAGCATGCAGCAAGAAGCGCAAGCGGTATTGGAACGGCTAGTATTGAAAAGCCAAGCCGTGCCAGACGCCTTGTGTTTATATCAAGATGATTGGCATCAAGGGGTAATAGGTATTCTGGCTGGGCGCCTAAAAGAAAAATATCATCGTCCATGTATTATTTTTGCACAAGGCGACAATGGTGAGATCAAAGGGTCGTGTCGCTCCATTGAAGGTCTGCATATGCGTGACCTGCTTGAGTCAATCAATACCCAGCATCCGGATTTAATTATAAAGTTTGGCGGTCATGCGATGGCGGCGGGGCTGACTATTCAAGAAGCTGAATTTGCCAATTTTAAGAGGATATTTGAGCAACGAGTCAGTGCAACCCTGACTGAGGAAGCAAAACAAAGCATTCTCTTGACCGATGGAGAATTACCAGGTGATTGTTTCACCATGGATTTTGCTTTTGAATTACAACAGGCAGGACCATGGGGACAACAATTTAGCGAGCCTGTATTTCAGGATATATTTGAGTTGGTGCAGCAGCGCATTGTTGGTGAGAAGCACCTAAAACTTGTGCTTAAGCACCGCTCTGGTCGTCTGGTTGATGCAATAGCGTTTAATGTTGATGTTCGGGCTTGGCCAAATCACCAAGCAACTCATGCTTTGTTTGCTTATCAACTCGATATTAATGAGTTTCGTGGTAAATATAATTTACAGCTCATTGTTCGGGAGCTTCAAGCACAGTAGAGTTAGTAAGCACGTCGTCAGCGGCGTTTTAGAAAAACTACGAAAATTCTCCCTTTAAGGGATGCTAAGCGCGGTTATTATTTGATACTATTGGTCGCTTAAATCTAGAGTCTGGCAGATTGTCAGGCTTGTTTGTGAATTCACAAACCCACAAATTTAGTTCTGGAGTAATGGTAAATGTTTGAAGTGAATCCTGTGATTAACCAAATCAAGGAAATTCGCGAGCGTACAGAGCTTCTTAGGGGGTATCTTTGACTACGCTCTAAAGCAAGAGCGTTTAGAAGAAGTTAATGCCGAATTAGAAGATCCTGCTGTATGGAATGAGCCGGAAAGAGCCCAAGTACTGGGCAAAGAAAAGTCAAACCTAGAAGTCATCGTTGAAACCATCGATAACCTTGTAGCCGGCGCTGATGATGCAGAAGGTTTGGTTGAGCTTGCTGTGGAAGCTGAAGATGAAGAAACCTTCACTGAAGCAGAGCAAGAAGTTAACGGCCTTGTTGAGCAACTGGAAAAACTAGAGTTTCGTCGGATGTTCTCGGGCGATCAAGATGCCAACGATGCGTATATCGACTTACAGTCAGGTTCCGGCGGCACCGAAGCACAAGATTGGTGTAACATGTTGCTTCGTATGTATTTACGCTGGGCTGAAGCGAAAGGCTTTAAAGCTGAAATCGTTGAAGCGACAGATGGCGATGTTGCCGGTATTAAGGGTGCGACCGTGAAAGTGAGTGGTGAGTATGCCTATGGTTGGCTGCGCACTGAGACTGGTGTACACCGCTTAGTACGTAAGAGTCCTTTTGATTCTGGCGGTCGTCGTCACACTTCATTTGCCTCTGTATTCGTTTACCCAGAAATTGACGATAATATCGAGATTGATATTAACCCCGCAGATCTTCGTATCGATGTATATCGTGCATCGGGCGCTGGTGGTCAGCACGTTAACCGTACAGAATCGGCGGTACGTATTACACACTTACCAACGAATACCGTTGTACAGTGTCAAAATGACCGCTCGCAGCATAAAAACAAAGATCAAGCGATGAAGCAGTTAAAGGCGAAATTGTTTGAACTTGAACTGCAAAAGCAAAATGCTGAAAAGCAAGCCCAAGAAGATGCAAAATCTGACATTGGTTGGGGCAGCCAAATCCGTTCATACGTGCTTGATGATTCACGTATCAAAGATTTGCGTACTGGTATTGAGAACCGCAATACCCAAGCCGTATTAGACGGTGATTTAGATAAATTTATCGAAGCAAGCCTGAAATCAGGCCTTTAATCCACAAGCTAAACTAAGAGCTAAACAATGACAGATCACAATCAAGACGAAAATAAACTTATTGCTGAGCGTCGTGGCAAGCTAGATGCGATCCGTGAGAATTGCCCTGCAAATGGCCACCCGAACTCATTCCGCCGTGAAGACTACACGCAAGATCTACAAGCTAAGTTTGGTGATAAATCGAAAGAAGAACTTGTAGAGCTTGACCATCATGTTTCAGTTGCGGGTCGTCTGCTTGCAAAACGTGGTCCTTTCTTAGTATTACAAGACATGAAAGGTCGCATTCAGGCTTATGCTTCAAAAGACGTACAGAAAGACCTAAAAGAAAAGTATGGCCAGTTAGATATCGGCGATATCGTTGGCGTTAAAGGTCCGCTTCATAAGTCAGGTAAAGGCGATTTATACGTAGACATGGTTGAGTATGAGCTACTGACTAAGTCGTTACGTCCACTGCCTGAAAAGTTCCACGGTCTGACAGATCAAGAAGCGAAATATCGTCAGCGTTATGTTGATTTAATTACTAACATGGATACGCGTGAAACTTTCCGTATTCGCTCTAAAGTGATTGAAGGTATTCGCCGTTTCTTGGCAGAGCGTGACTTTATGGAAGTGGAAACGCCGATGCTGCAGGTTATTCCTGGCGGTGCCTCTGCACGTCCATTTGTAACCCATCACAATGCACTAGATATCGATATGTACTTACGTATCGCGCCTGAGCTATACCTTAAGCGCCTAGTGGTTGGTGGTTTTGAGCGCGTGTTCGAAATCAACCGTAACTTCCGTAACGAAGGTTTATCTACACGTCACAATCCTGAATTCACGATGATTGAGTTTTATCAAGCATACGCGGATTACAATGATTTGATGAACCTAACTGAAGACATGCTACGTACCGTTGCACAAGACGTTTTAGGCACCACGACGGTGATTAATACCGTGAAGAATGCTGAAGGCGAAGTAACTGAGACGATTGAGTATGACTTTGGCAGCCCATTCCAGCGCTTATCAATGGCTGATGCTATTCTACAATATGGTCCTGATGCTGAAGCACAAGCTGAAATCTTCAAAGATCCAGAAAACCACTTTGAAGCACTGAAAGCTTACGCGAAGAAAGTACACGTTAAGATCCCTGAAAAATGTGTATGGGGTCCAGGTAAGTTCTTATGTGAAATCTTCGAGGAAGTTGCTGAACATAGACTTATCCAACCGACGTTCATCACTGAATACCCGTGGGAAGTGTCTCCACTTGCGCGTCGTAATGACGAAAATCCATTTATCACTGACCGTTTTGAGTTCTTTGTTGGTGGTCGTGAGCTGGCGAATGGTTTCTCTGAGCTTAATGATGCTGAAGATCAAGCTGCGCGCTTTGCTCGTCAAGTGGAAGAAAAAGATGCAGGTGACGATGAAGCAATGCACTATGATGCGGATTATATCCGTGCGCTAGAGCATGGTTTACCGCCAACAGCAGGTGAGGGGATTGGTATCGATCGCCTAGTGATGTTGTTCACAGACTCACCGACTATCAAAGACGTTATTTTGTTCCCACATATGCGTCCAGAAGTACAAGCTGAGCAATAAGTACTTTCAAGTCATTTGAAGCTACATTAAGAAAAGCGCCTTATGGCGCTTTTCTGTTATTTGTGTGAGAAAAAGCGTATTGCGTATTCAAAGCATCATGCGCTCTATACTTGTTGGCCTTGAAACTTGCTCAATTTGAAGACGTAAATCTGACGCTAACGTCGTTAAAAGTTTCTTAATGAGAACAACTAAATAACCTAAACTTGGGATAATAACTTGTTCTTTAGTAGTGGTTATCGACTAGATCTTCTTGCCTCAAAATAGCTCACTGATTAAGTCGAACTGGTATTGTAGAGCCATGTGAGCGTTCACTCATCCTGTAATGCAGTTCCTTATTTGATACTTGATTATTTAGCTTTATTAACTAGTCTTCTTCAAGCTTGAGAATATTTCACAATGACAATACCAAGACACTTAATTGAGCTGTCAGCTTTGTTTAGTAAGCAACTGCCAAAAAATTAAGATAGAAGTTAACCGTAAAAATTGGATGGTTATTAGGTACGCTTGGTTTCGGACGAAGGGAAATAAAATGAACCGCCACGAACATATAGATGCTGACGACGAACACGAGCAAGCGAGAATAATGTATTATCGAGCCTGTATTGCTGAGTTTCAACAGCTAGGTTATCAAGAAGCACTTCTAGATGAAACATTCAGCCAAAAACGTTCAGGTGAAACCAAGTTGAATGACTCTAACTCTCTACAAAATGAGTAAAATTTGGCGTTAGTGCTGAGTAACTAGGCAGACTGCACAATCTATCACCATTCAGTGCTTTTTTACAAGAAAAGTATTTGACATATTTTTTCTAACCTATATTATACGCCCCACAAGACGGAGAGGTGGCCGAGTGGCTGAAGGCGCTCCCCTGCTAAGGGAGTATAGGGTTTGTAGCCCTATCGAGGGTTCGAATCCCTCCCCCTCCGCCATTTTATAATGGTTATCTTGTACGGACGCATAGCTCAGCTGGATAGAGTACCTGGCTACGAACCAGGCGGTCGGAGGTTCGAATCCTCCTGCGTCCGCCACTTTCTCTTTAGGTGGTAAAAAATAAAGGTAGGAAACAGGAAGTCGGAGGTTCATCTTCATAAAATACGTCCTGCATCCGCCACTTTTCTTTAAGTGGTAAAAAATAA
>NZ_RCSQ01000119.1:0-1426 GCF_004103255.1 Pseudoalteromonas sp. PS5 | reverse complement strand
AGCATTAAGACTAATTGGTATGAGTGAGTCTTTGGCTTAAACTGGAGTAATGCGCCCGCAAAGTTGCAATAGTATGTGTCTCAGCTATCTTTTAGACAGTAGTCCCATGTTATAGTTTTGCCAGTGCCTACCAATAGACGTCAATTCTTACAAGCTTCATTTGCAGTAGGTGCAAGCCTGCTCTTATCGGAGCGCGCAAAAGCGTCCTCTGAGTCGGATTTGGAAGAAAAAGTTAAACGTCAGCGTGCTCTTTACACCTTGCGCCTCGCTTCTCCTTATCCCATCTATCAATCCGAATTTATTCCACACATGCACGTTGAATTTAAATCTCTCGTTGAACGTTTCACTAATGGCAAAGTGTATGTAGATATCCATCATAATGGTGTATTAGGCTCTGGACGAGAATTAATGGCTGCGGTGACAAGAGGCCAAGTAGAGGCGATACTGATTTCAGTCTCTAACTTGTCTAGAGCCGCACCCGCATTAGATATTCTCAATATTCCATTTTGGGCAAGCGCCAATCAAGCCTTTCTTAATTTGATTTGCTCGCCACAATGGCAATCCATGGTGATTGATCCAATTAATCAACAAGGGAAGCTGACTGTACTGATACATCACATTGTGGGAGCAAGAACCTTAACCAGTACCAAGCATTTTAACCGGTTAATTAATTTGCCTGAAAAGCTTGAAGGGGTTGTGCTCAGAGTGCCTGCATCAAAAGTATTACACCACTTTTATAATATGACGCCTGCTAATGTTGTAGATGTACCATGGGCCAAGGTAGCTAAAATGGCGCGAACTGATCATATTGACGTGATGGATCCCAGTGTGATTGGGCTTTTTGCCGGTCCAGATAAACTAAGACATCAAATAGGTCATGTATCTCTGATTGAGAGTGTGCCAGATGCGTGGGTAACAGTTGCGAATCAAAAGTGGCTCAATAATTTACCTAATAAGATTAAACTGGAAATCCAAGAAGCGGGGTTACAAACGTTTCGTACACATGTGGCGCAAATTGAACAACGCCAGCAGCGCTGCAAACGAGCATTGATGGCACTTGGTGCTAAGATTTACCATCTTAATGAGGATGAAAAGCAGGACTGGCAGCAACGATTTGGTCACCATAATGCTCAGTGGAATGATATAAAACGAGAGCTCTTGGGTAGTACTCAGGCATTCCAGCAGCTTGTTGATGCAACACAACAGCGCTCCAGTGATAACTAATTAAGCTGAGCTGCGTATAATTAATGCCTTTCTAGCAGCCAGTTTTAGCGCTAACTGCATTGAATTCACTTCCAATGGCCAGCTATTGGTGAGTAAATTCGCCTTGTATACAGGATGTAGGTACCTTAGCGAGAGCAGGACGTGAAGCGGTGTGTTCCCTAAAACTTTCTGGCTAGGCAAGGAAAAAACTAAGTTGTGCTTT
>NZ_RCSQ01000118.1:0-17494 GCF_004103255.1 Pseudoalteromonas sp. PS5 | reverse complement strand
TTTTTAGTTCTGACTTAAAAGAACATGGTGCGGAAAGAGAGACTTGAACTCTCACACCCGAAGGTACTGGAACCTAAATCCAGCGCGTCTACCAATTCCGCCACTTCCGCATTGTTGGCTGGAGTACCAGGATTTGAACCTGGGAATGGCGGGATCAAAACCCGCTGCCTTACCGCTTGGCGATACTCCAACGAAAACTTGATTATTTTAGTTCTAATCGAGAACATGGTGCGGAAAGAGAGACTTGAACTCTCACATCCGAAGATACTGGAACCTAAATCCAGCGCGTCTACCAATTCCGCCACTTCCGCACATCTTTTTGCATTAGCTATTGGAACCTAAATCCAGCGTCTATATCTAGACAACTGCCAATTCCGAAACTTTTGCACATCTTTTTGCTAGCTAGATGAGTTTTGGTAGTAGTTAAAATATGGTGGCTATGCCCTGATTTGAACAGGGGACCCCATCATTATGAGTGATGTGCTCTAACCAGCTGAGCTACATAGCCATCTTTTTAACTTCTCATCATCGCTGATGCGGGGCGTATTATGCGTATATGCCCCCAAGCCGTCAACACCTTTTTTGCAAAAAATCAGTTATCACAGTTTGTTTGCAGATAAATTAAGCGAAACGGCTTGTTTTTATATCAAATCCTAAGGGGGAATTGCAAATCTTTAACAATGCCGATTGAATTTTAAGCTAGGGTATTGTGTAAAACAGGCTGCGAGAAATACATCAATTACCCAAAGCAGTGGTTATTTAGCGAGATAGTCTGATCTCACATTAATTTTTCGGGTTTGGGATACAAAAAAGGAGCCTAAGCTCCTTTTTATGGTATGTCGTATCGCTAAAACGATTACACGTTAAATAAGAAGTTCATCACATCGCCATCTTTAACGATGTATTCTTTACCTTCTTGACGCATTTTACCTGCATCTTTTGCACCAGACTCACCACGGAATTCGATGTAGTCATCAAAGCCGATAGTTTGTGCACGGATGAAGCCACGTTCAAAGTCTGTGTGGATCTTACCTGCGGCTTGTGGTGCTGTTGCACCAACAGGGATAGTCCATGCACGCACTTCTTTAACACCTGCTGTAAAGTAAGTTTGCAGCTTCAATAGTTCATAACCACCACGGATAACGCGGTTAAGACCTGGCTCGTCAAGGCCTAAGTCGTCCATAAACTCTTTCTTGTCTTCTTCGTCAAGCTCAGACAGTTCAGCTTCAATCGCAGCACACACAGGAATGACAACGGCGTCTTCAGCAGCAGCTATTTCACGTACTTTGTCAAGGAAAGGGTTATTTTCAAAACCATCTTCATTAACGTTTGCAATGTACATGGTTGGCTTGATAGTCAAGAAGTTTAAGTAGCTGATTGCTGCCGCTTCTTCTTTAGTTAACTCTAACGAACGAAGTGTTAAGCCTTCATCCAAATGTGCTTTTACTTTTTCAAGTACCACAAGCTCAAACTTCGCGTCTTTGTCGCCACCTTTGGCTTTTTTAGCGTTACGCAGTACAGCGCGGTCAGCCGCATCCATATCCGCAAGCACCAACTCAGTATTGATAACGTCAATATCTTCAGCTGGATCAATTTGACCTGCTACATGTACGATATTTTCGTTTTCGAAACAGCGTACAACGTGACCGATAGCATCGGTTTCACGAATGTTTGCTAAAAATTGGTTACCTAAACCTTCACCTTTGGATGCACCTTTAACCAAACCTGCAATATCTACAAACTCCATAGAGGTTGGGATAGTACGCTGAGGGTTGACGATTTCAGCTAGCTGATCAAGACGAGAATCTGGTACAGGTACTACACCGGTATTCGGTTCGATAGTACAAAAAGGAAAGTTTGCGGCCTCAATGCCCGCTTTAGTCAACGCATTAAATAAAGTAGATTTACCTACGTTCGGTAAACCAACAATGCCACATTTAAAACCCATAGTGTTTATTCCTAAATTTCTACCGTATTATCTCAATCCACATTCGCGAACCGAGAAGCTTAGGTATGACTCAATTAAGTCGCAGCAGTGAACTGTTACGGTTTAAATGAATGTAGTCTATTTTGCGCCTTTAACACACCGTCTTTTGCGAGTATTTCCATACATCTGACTGCTTCATCAACAGCGGCCTCAATTTTTTCTTGATCCGCTTGTGGGGCTTTGCCTAAGACCCAACCAGTTACCTTGTCTCTGTGTCCTGGATGGCCAATTCCAACACGTAGTCGCATAAACTCTTTGTTGTTTGCCATTTTTGCTATGATGTCTTTTAGACCATTATGACCACCATGGCCGCCACCTTTTTTAAGTTTGGCAATACCGGGTTCAATATCCATTTCATCATGAGCAACGAGAATACTCTCAACGGGGATTTTATAAAAATTGGCAAGACTCGAGACTGCTTTACCACTCAAATTCATATAAGTAGTAGGGATCAGTAATTTAAACTCTTGATTGTTGATGAGCACTTTGCCAGTAAGGCCATGGTGCTTAGAGTCTGGTTTAAGGAGGCAGTTGTATCGTCTGGCTAGTTCTTCAATAAACCATGCGCCAGCATTATGACGGGTGTTTGCGTATTCGGGGCCTGGATTTGCCAGGCCCACAAGCATTTGAATATTATTCAAGGTGCTAACACCTGAATAATTACTCAGCTGCGTCTTCAGCAGACTCTTCAGCAGGAGCTGCTTTAGGAGCGTTTACTGAAACTACTGCTTGGTCGTGATCTGCACCTTTAGCCAGCTCAACTGACACAACACCTGCTGGAAGTGTGATATCAGATAGGTGTAGAGTTTCACCAGCAGCTACATTCGCTACGTCAACTTCAATGAACTCAGGAAGTCTTGCTGGTAGGCAAGTGATTTCGATTTCAGTTAGTTGGTGAACGATAGTGTTACCGCCTTTCGCTGCTTTTTCTTCATTGATGAAGTGAACAGGGATCTTAGTGTGTAGCTTCTGTGAAGCATCAACGCGTTGGAAGTCTAAGTGAGTGATCTTAGGCTTGTACGGGTGACGTTGGATATCTTTAAGAATTGCTTCAACAGACTCACCGCCGATGCTTAGCGTAAGGATGTGAGTGTAGAAACCTTCGTCTTCTTGCGCTTTTAATACCTTGTTGTGGTCAAGAGTTAGTGAAACTGCATCTTTACCAGCACCGTATAGGATTGCAGGAACTTTGTCAGCGCGACGTAGGCGGCGGCTCGCACCAGTACCTAGGTCAGAACGTACTTCAGCGTCTAATTTGTATACAGACATGGATGTCTCCAAAATAATTTAAGTTAATATGTCAGAGAGCTCGCGACCAAGCTCCCTGCCTAAAAAAGGCGCGCTAATATACCACTAACGCACCTGCAATGAAACCTATAAAACAAAAAAAGCACCAGAGGTGCTTTTTGGCTAATCAGTTTTATTGCTGATTAGTGTTGAAACATCGCAGAGATAGACTCTTCGTTGCTGATACGACGAATAGTTTCAGCCATCATATCTGCAAGTGTTAGTACTTTGATGTTATCGAGTGCTTTTAATTCATCTGAAAGAGGTATTGAGTCAGTTACGATAACTTCATCAATCACTGAGTTACGTAAATTCTCAGCAGCATTACCTGAAAGCACTGGGTGAGTCGCATAAGCAAATACGCGTTTTGCACCATGTTCCTTAAGCGCAGCAGCAGCTTTACACAGTGTACCACCAGTATCAATCATATCATCGACGATAATACAGTCACGACCAGCTACATCACCGATAATGTGCATCACTTGAGAAACGTTAGCTTGCGGACGGCGCTTATCTATAATAGCAAGGTCTTTATCGTCTAACAGTTTTGCAATCGCACGAGCACGAACAACGCCGCCAATATCAGGTGAAACCACGACTACATCTTCAAACTTACGCTCTTTCATGTCTTCGATAAGCACAGGGCTTCCGAATACATTGTCTACAGGTACGTCGAAGAAACCTTGGATTTGTTCTGCGTGTAGGTCAACAGTAAGGACACGGTCAACACCAACACTTGATAGGAAATCTGCTACCACTTTTGCAGTAATTGGAACACGAGCAGAGCGCACTCGGCGGTCTTGGCGTGCATAACCGAAATAAGGAATAACGGCTGTGATACGACCAGCAGATGCACGACGTAGCGCATCAACCATGACGATTAACTCCATTAAATTATCATTTGTAGGAGCACATGTTGATTGGATGATGAATACATCTGAACCACGAACGTTTTCGTTGATTTGAACGCTAATTTCACCGTCGCTAAAACGGCCAACAACGGCATCACCTAACTCTATAAACAAACGTTTTGCAACTTTTTGAGCTAGCTCAGGTGTTGCGTTACCAGCGAAGAGCTTCATGTCGGGCACGGTAGGGTTCCTCAGGCACTGAATTTTTTTGGACTAACATGCAATGACCATGAAATAAAAAAGTCAAAACAAGCTAACTTAAACAATTTACTTCTAGTTTTGCCAAGCGCGTAATTGTCGATGACAAATTGACTCACTTGTATTTTGGGCAATAAAGCCCTGCCAAGATGATGGTAGAGTTTCGAGCACACGCAGCGCTGCCTCACGATTTTCAAACTCCGCGAAACAACAAGCTCCAGTACCAGTCATTTTGGTTGGTGCATATTTTAGCAACCACGTGAGGGTCTTTTCAACCTCGGGGTAAAGCTTTTTGACAAGAGTTTGACAGTCATTGCCTGTATCCGAGAGTTTCCAACCGTTTTTAAGCTTAGGAGTAGCACGAGGCAAATCTGGATGCGTGAAGATTAATGCAGTGCTGACATGAACCGGCGGGGCAACCACTAAATACCATTTTTGTGGAATATCCATTGGCTCAAGCTGCTCCCCAATACCATGTGCAACGGCTGTTTTACCTTCGACAAATACAGGTACATCCGCACCTAAACCTAAGCCTATTTTTGCAAGTTCTGAAATAGTAAGTTGACATTGCCAAAGTGTATTTAGTGCCAGCAATGTGGTTGCTGCATCCGAAGAGCCCCCTCCAACCCCTCCACCCATAGGTAGTTTTTTATTTAGGTGGATTTCGACTCCTGCTGTAACTTTTTTGTACGGCTCGAGTGTTTTAGCGGCTTTATAAATGAGGTTTTGCTCAAGTGGGATATCCGCAGTGTCGCCAGTAATAATGATATTTTGATTGGTGTCGGTGAGTGTAAAGGCTAACTCATCGCCAAAATCTAAAAAAGTAAATAAAGTTTCTAGCTCATGGTAGCCGTCTTCTCGACGACCGTTGATATGCAGAAAAAGATTTAATTTTGCCGGAGCGCTTAGTGTCAGTGTCTTCATTTGAACTGCCATGAAGTGATTAGTACTTTGACCTCAATGTTGGTCGATGAGAGTTTCATACGGCTCGGTAACCACATGCCATCTTGCATTTTATATTGTTGATAGGTGATTTGCCACACTCGGCCTGATGGGCTTTGCCATTGTGTATTGCTTATTCTACCAAGATCATCAAGTTTGTTGGCTGGTGCTTGAACTTGTCCAGTTAACCACTGTGGAGCTTGGTTTACAGGTAGCGACAGTCCACTTAAGCGTTTGACTAAGTCACTACTGTCCATACCTTTGTGGACATTGTCTTCAAAGGTCAGTTCAGAGTGTGTGTCTAGCTCAGCAAGTTCAAATATACGGGTGCCGACAAAGCTAGTTAAGATCAGATTTTGTTTGTTTTCCTTTAAATACCAATTAAAGTTGGCTGATTGACGATTGTCTGGAGCAATGAATGCAAGTTTACCTCGAGCTTGCCAATTTTTTTTGTTGTTTTAGCTTAGAACGCCAGTCTTGTGCCGCATTTTGCTGAGGTAATTGTTGCGCACAGCCTGTTAAAATTAATAAAAATATGAGTAAAATCAAATGAAGTTGTCTCAAAGGCCTTTCCTTACTTTCCATATTCGATTGATTTTTGGTAAAATTGCCGACTTTAAAGCAGGGCTCGAGCAATACTGGCATCTATGACCATCATCGCACTTGGTATCAATCACAAAACCGCGTCTGTAGAATTACGTGAAAAAGTGGCGTTTTCTCCAGAACAGCTTACAGAAGCATTGCACCAACTCCAACATTCTTCGCAGTTTAAAGAATCTGTGATTGTGTCGACCTGCAATCGAACCGAAATCTATTGTAGCCTTGAGTCTGCTGATCCCCAAGCATTACTCAATTGGCTATCTGAGTTTCATAACATAGAGCAACGAGCCTTAACGGAAAATGTCTATGTGCATATGAACCAAGATGCCGTAAACCATTTAATGCGTGTGGCTTGTGGGCTGGACTCTTTGGTACTCGGTGAACCGCAGATCCTTGGGCAAATCAAACAGGCGTTTAGTACAGCAAAGCAACATCAAGCTATTCATCCGACCTTTGAGAGACTATTTCAAAAAACATTTTCAGTGGCAAAGCAGGTGCGTACAGAGACAGACATTGGTGCCAGTGCTGTTTCAGTCGCCTATGCCGCGGTAAATTTAGCTAAGCACATTTATGGCCAGTTAGACAGAACACAGGTATTACTGATAGGGGCTGGTGAAACCATTGAACTGGTAGCAAAACACCTCTCGCAGCATAACCCTAAATCTATTACTGTTGCGAATAGAACCATTGAGCGTGCGCAAAACCTAGCAACAGAAATAGGCGGGAGTGTGATTTCGTTGGCACAGCTTCCTGAGGCGTTACCTGATGCCGATATTGTCATTAGTTCCACGGCCAGTACTTTGCCGATTATAGGGAAGGGTATGGTTGAGCAGGCGCTTAAAAAGCGTCGACACAAGCCAATGTTATTTATCGATATTGCAGTACCTCGCGATATTGAAAGTCAGGTATCAGAGCTAGATGCTGCTTACCTTTACTCTGTTGATGACCTTCAGGCCATTGTGAATGAAAATTTGGCAAGCCGTGAGCAGGCTGCTATTGAAGCGCAGCAAATTATTGATGTTCGTACCCAAGAGTTTTCTGAGTGGCAGCGCTCGCTGCACTCCGTAGATGTCATTCGGCAATATCGCCAAAGTGCACAAGAAATAAAAAATGAGCTCGTAGAAAAAGCGTTAAATCAGCTACAATCGGGCAAAGACGCAGAAAAAATTATTATCGAATTAGCAAATAAGCTGAGTAATCGACTAACCCATGCACCCACACGCGCCATTCAAGAGGCTGCGAAAGAAGGTAATATCGACAAGTTAGCGCAACTTAAGCAAACATTAGGAATTGAGCAGGAATAACAGTTAATGAAAGAGTCTGTATATCGTAAGTTAGAAACCTTAGTAGAGCGCTATGAAGAAGTGCAAGCCATGCTAAGCTCACCTGAGGTAATTAGCGATCAGAACCGCTTTCGCGCCTTATCTAAAGAGTTCTCAGAATTAGAAGATGTAGTTAAAGCGTTTACAGCCTACCAACAGGCTCAGGAAGACGTAGCAACTGCAGAAGAAATGCTAAAAGACTCAGATCCAGATATGCGAGAAATGGCGCAGGAAGAGTACAAAGAAGCCAAGGCAGCTATTGCAGCACTTGAAGATGACCTCCAGGTACTAATGTTACCTAAAGATCCAAAAGACAATAATAACGTGTTTTTAGAAGTGCGTGCAGGCACTGGAGGTGATGAAGCTGCCATTTTTGCAGGTGATTTATTCCGTATGTATAGCCGCTACGCAGAAACACAAAAATGGCGCGTAGAAATCATCAGTGTCAACGAAGGTGAGCATGGTGGTTATAAGGAAGTGATCGCAAACATTAGTGGTGACGGTGTTTACGGAAAACTTAAATTTGAGTCTGGTGCGCACCGAGTGCAGCGAGTACCTGAAACAGAGTCGCAAGGTCGGGTACATACTTCTGCGTGTACAGTGGCGGTGATGGCAGAAATTCCTGAAGCCGAAGCCATAGAAATTAATCCATCAGATTTAAAAATTGATACTTTCCGTGCCTCAGGTGCCGGTGGTCAGCACGTCAACAAAACGGATTCTGCCATCCGTATTACGCACTTACCAACAGGTGTAGTGGTGGAGTGTCAGGATGAGCGTTCACAACATAAGAACAAAGCTAAAGCCTTGTCAGTACTGAGCGCTCGTTTACAACAAGCTGAAGACGAAAAGCGAGCCGCAGCAGAAGCGTCTGAGCGCCGTAACTTAGTAGGTAGCGGTGACCGCTCTGAGCGTATTCGTACCTATAATTATCCTCAAGGACGTATCACTGACCACCGCATAAATTTAACACTTTATCGCCTAAACGAAGTAATGTCGGGAGAGCTTGGTGCGGTTATTGATCCGCTTGTGATTGAATATCAGGCCGACCTACTTGCAGCAATGAGTGATGGCGATTGATGTCAGTGCTCACTATTGCCCAGGCTATTGCTTGGGCAACTAAACAACTGCATGACTACTCCGAATCAGCAAAGCTAGACAGTGAAGTGCTGTTACTTCACGTCATTGAAAAAAACCGCACTTACCTCTTTACATGGCCTGAAGCGGAGCTCTCAAAGCCTCAACAATCATTGTTCGAAACTTACATCAAACGTCGCATCACCGGTGAACCAGTCGCACACATTACCGGCCAAAGAGAGTTCTGGAGCTTACCGCTTAAGGTTAACAACAGCACACTTATTCCAAGACCTGATACAGAAACATTAGTAGAGCATGTACTCACACTGACCATGCCAAATGATGCAAAAGTGCTAGACTTAGGCACAGGCACTGGAGCAATTGCCTTAGCTTTAGCGAGTGAATACCCCTCATGGGAAGTCACCGCGGTTGATGCTTCAGCGGCAGCAGTTGCGTTAGCTAAGGAAAATCAAGCTCAGTTAGGCTTTGATAACGTGACCATTTTACAAAGTGACTGGTTCGACGCTTTGGCTGAGCAGCGGTTTGATCTTATCGTCAGTAATCCACCGTATATAGATGAGGAAGATCATCACTTATCTCAAGGCGACGTCAGGTTTGAGCCGCGCAGTGCGTTAGTCGCTGAGATGCAAGGTTATGCTGATATTTTTCATATTATTACCTGCGCCAAACAGCACTTAAACGCTGGCGGTTATCTACTACTCGAGCATGGCTTTGAGCAAGCGGATAAGATCCGTCAGTTTTTTGCAGAAATGGCGTATATTAATATACTTACCATAAAAGATATGGCAGGGTGTGATAGAGTGACGTTGGCAATGCTGCCTTAAAAGCCACGAATCCACACCAGAATTAGGCGCTTCAATAGGATCCGCAATATGGATGATTTTTTGTTTTCAGATGAACCCGCTGATGTAGTAGAACCCGAAAAGGTTGGTACTTGGAAGGTCATTATTGTTGATGATGAACCTGAGGTGCATGCGGTAACTAAGTTGGCGCTCAGTGACTTTGAGTTTCAGAATAAACGGCTCGAGTTTATTAGTGCCTATTCCGGCGAGGAAGCAAAAAAGGTTGTGGATAGTCACCCTGATGCAGCGGTTGTACTGCTTGATGTGGTGATGGAAAGCGATGATGCTGGCTTACAAGTTGCTAAGTACATTCGTGAAGTAGCCAAGAACAACCACATCCGTATCATTCTAAGAACGGGGCAGCCTGGCCAAGCGCCAGAGCGCCAAGTGATAGTTAATTATGATATTAATGATTACAAGTCAAAAACTGAACTGACAGCGCAAAAGCTTTTTACCGTCGTGATGTCGAGTTTGCGTTCGTATCGAGATATTTTGGCTATTGACCAATCTAGACAGGGGCTGGAAAAAATTATTAAAGCATCTCGAGATATTTTCGCGACACATTCAATCGAGAGCTTTATAGAAGGAGTGCTTCAGCAGTTGACGTCGCTCCTTGGTACTGTTGATCAGGCTATGTATGCAACCTCCCTTGCAGCAGGTAAAGAAGCTGGACAAAGTAATGACCAGTTAGTGGTGTTTGCAGGGCGCGGTGAGTTTGAAAGCAGCGAGGGTAAACCTATCGCCGAAGTGTTAAGCAGTGACCAAATGGATGCTTGTCGAAAAGCGCTTCAAGAAAAAGATATTGTTTACAAAGATAACTATCTATTTGCGTATTGTTCTAGCGATTATAACCACGCTTCGATGCTGTTTGTGTCTGGGATCCCTGAGTTTTTGACTGAAACTCAAAGACACCTGATTGATATTTTTGCGCAGAATATGCAGTTAGCATACGAAAACGTGCAGCTTCAAGCTGAAATAGAAGATACCCAGCAAGAGTTAGTGATCCGCTTGAGCGAAGCGTTGGAGTTACACTCAACAAACACAGGAAATCATGTGAAAAGGGTGGCTTATCTGTGTCATGCCTTAGCTAAGGAAATAGGTTTGTCCGACAAAGAGGCAGAGCTTGTCAAAATGGCATCACCTCTACACGATGTTGGCAAGGTGGGGATCCCCGATGCCATTTTAAACAAACCGAGTAAGCTTACAGATGAAGAATGGAAAGTAATGCAGACCCACACTGAAAAAGGGTTTGAATTACTCAAAGACTCACGCCGAGAAATTGTTAGTGCAGGCGCGTTGATAGCTAGAGATCACCATGAAAAATGGGATGGTAGTGGCTACCCTAAAGGGAAAAAAGGTGATGAGATCCACCTTTACGGCAGGATTGTAGCGCTGGCAGATGTATATGACGCACTACGTCACAAGCGCTGTTATAAAGAAGCATGGAGCAAAGAAGACGCACTGCGCGAAATTACCGCACAAAGAGGTAAACACTTTGATCCTACACTTGTAGATGTATTCAATCGCTGTATAAATGAGTTAGAATCAATCTTACAACGATTCCCTGACTAGAGATTTTTATGGATTATATGGCGTTAAAACACACGCATTTATTGTTTGTGGTATTGAGTATTGTGCTGTTTTACACCCGTGCATTTTCACGCTTGGGTTCTGGCAAGTTAGCAGCAAATAAAGGTGTGTTCATTACCAGTCACAGTGTTGATACTTTATTGCTGATCACTGCTGTTGTTCTAGCTGTGACTGCAGGGTTGAGCCCGGGGCAGCAGCCTTGGTTGTTACAAAAAATTATATTAGTGTTTGGTTACATAGCACTTGGTTTTGTGATTGCAAAAGCAGGAGCTAAGAAAATAAAAATAATAGCCCTTGGCACAGCAACGCTTGTATTGCTGGCAATCGCACACTTAGCTGTTAGCAAGCAAAGCTTGCTTTTTTAACCGACATCATAGCGCTTCTATAGCACCTCTGTAATTAACCGAGATTCGGTTTAATTAGTTCGCGACTAGGATTACTTTTTTACGCCTTTTGGCAATATGACAAAAAGTGGTAAACTAGTCGCTCTTAATAAAAGCATTCAAGAGAAACTGAATTCTATGAAGAATGATATCTGGTTAGATGAGAATGACTTATCTCTCGATGACAATTCAGATGCATTTTCCTACCCACCCTTGATCCGTTGTATCAAGGCTGAGCAAAGTTGGGATGCACAGGCTGACACCAATGAAACGTTATGTCAGTTAGCTGAACTTGAATTTGCCGTGGATGAGATCCGCCAAAAACAAAAAAACCAGCATAAGTGTTTAGATGGCGTTTTAGATGCTTTTTATACTCAATGGTTATTTAGTGGCAGTAGTCAAGACGTTCCTGAGTACAAACTCAACAGCGTTTGTTATGCACTTTCAATGCGCAGCGGCACCAATACTGCACTAGGACTTATTTTAGTTCACTTACTTGAGCGCGCAAAACTCAATGCGAGCTTGGCCTTAAGTCAAGGTGAAATTATTGTTCATGTTGCACTGAGTGAAGAAGAAGGATATGTCGTTGAACCAAGCTCTGGTCATCAAACTTGGTATATTATGCCGGAGAATGAAAGTAAAAAAGACCAAGAGCAAGATCAAGAACCTATGGAGCTGATTTTCAACGAAGAATCCGTAAAGCTATACCTATCTCAGCAAAAATGGGCCTTTATTGCAGTAGAAAAGTTTGGTCATGCGTTGAGTTGTGTTGAACAACTAATGGATATATTAGGCGATGATCCTTATGAACGCCGTGATAGAGGTTATTTGTTGAATCAATTAAATTGCCCAAAAATGGCAAAGGATGATTTGCAATTTTTTATTGATGAATGTCCTGACGATCCGACTATTGAAGTGATCCAACACCAAATAAAAGAGTTGGCAGATCATAACAATATTCTGCATTAAAAATAGTGTCATAAAAATAATAACAGCGAGGAGTTATGGAGCAAAGTACTGCGCTTGTTACAAATAATGCGGTCATTATGGGACTGTTGGCCGTCATCCTAGGCTTCGTTTTTTACACCTCTAGCCAAAAGAGTGGCTTTTGGGCGAAGTTTTATAAGTATATTCCCGCGCTATTAATGTGTTATTTTTTACCGTCGTTGCTCAACACATTTGGTATCGTTGATGGTAATAACAATGATGTATATACCGTTGCAAAGTATTATTTGCTCCCTGCTTGTCTAGTATTGCTCACTTTAAGCATTGATCTTAAGTCTATCGCTGGGTTAGGCAAAAAGGCAATTATCATGTTCTTGACGGGAACGGTGGGTGTGGTGATTGGTGGTCCAATTGCGCTTTTACTTACAGCTACTTTTATGCCAGAACTACTCGGTGTAACTGGTCCAGAAGCCGTATGGCGCGGTATGGCTGCGCTTGCAGGAAGTTGGATTGGTGGTGGTGCCAATATGGTGGCTATGAAAGAGATTTATGGTGCAGGCGGAGAAATCTTCACCATCATGGTAACGGTTGATATTGTTGTCGCAAACCTGTGGATGGCGTGCTTGCTCTATATGGCGGCGCGAAATAAAGAAATTGACGCTAAAACGGGTGCAGATACCTCCTCAATCAACCGACTAATTGACAAAGTCCAGGCGTTTGAGGCTGAACACGCAAGACGTCCAGAGTTAAAAGACTTTATGATCCTTGTTGGGTTTGCCTTTGGCGCTACGGGGTTGGCGCACTTTGCTGCCGATCTACTTGTGCCATTTTTCAGCGCTAACTATCCAGAGCTAAAGAAATTTTCACTTCATAGCAAGCTTTTTTGGATCATTGTATTAGTGACAACGATTGGGTTGGCGTTATCGTTCACCAAAGCTCGCCAGTACGAAGCGGTTGGCGCATCAAAAATTGGCTCAAGCTTTTTGTACATACTCGTTGCAACGATAGGCTTACACATGGATATTACCAAGATTGTGGAAGCACCTAAATATGTTGTTATTGGTGTTATTTGGATGGCGGTGCACGTCGGGCTATTATTTATTGTAGCTAAAATTATTAAAGCTCCAGTGTTTTATATTGCTGTTGGCAGTAAAGCAAACATTGGTGGTGCAGCATCAGCCCCGGTAGTTGCTTCGGCATTTCATCCCGCGCTTGCGCCGGTTGGGGTGTTATTAGCGGTACTTGGCTATGCGCTTGGTACATATATGGCTTGGTTATGCGGACAATTACTTCGTGTGATTGGTAGCTAAAGGATAAAAAATGAATACAGATATTATTAACGTCGCTGGACGTGAGGTTGCTAACGATAAGCCGTTTGTGCTGTTCGGTGGCATGAATGTGCTTGAGTCACGTGACTTGGCAATGCAAATCGCAGAGCATTATGTTGAAGTGACGAGTAAGCTTGGGATCCCATACGTATTCAAAGCGTCATTTGATAAAGCCAATCGCTCGTCAATCAATTCTTACCGTGGCCCTGGCATGGAAGAAGGCTTAAAGATTTTTGAAGAAGTCAAAAAGACTTTTAATGTACCAGTGATCACTGATGTACATGAGCCATTTCAAGCAAAACCGGTAGCAGAAGTTGCGGATGTTATTCAATTACCGGCCTTCTTAGCCCGTCAAACTGACTTGGTTGTCGCGATGGCAGAAACTGGCACGGTGATAAATGTGAAGAAGCCTCAGTTTTTAGCGCCACACGAAATGCGTCACATTATTAAAAAAATTAATGAAGCTGGTAACGACAAGGTGATCTTGTGCGAGCGTGGAAGTAGCTTTGGCTACAATAACCTCATTGTTGATATGCTGGGAATGGATGACATGAAGCGTATGGCACCAGTGATTTTTGATGCGACACATGCGCTACAACGCCCTGGTGGCCGTAGCGATTCTGCTGATGGCCGTCGTGCTCAAGCAGCAGAACTTGCTCGAAGTGGTATGGCGCTGGGATTAGCTGGACTTTTTATTGAGGCGCACCCAAATCCAAATGAAGCAAAGTGTGACGGCCCTTGTGCGCTGCCGCTTGCTAAGCTTGAAGGCTATTTACAGCAAATGAAGGCAGTAGATGAGCTTGTTAAAAGTTTTGCGCCACTGGACACCAGTGCTGCTGATTTATAATCTATAGCCAAGCAATCTAGTGTGACTTGATTGCTTGGCTATATTAATTGCCCGCGTATTGCGGGTTTTTTATAGGCATGAATAAATGTCACGACGAGTTCCACCATTAAACGCATTAAAGGCCTTTGAAGCGGCGGCACGGCATCTGAGCTTTACCAAAGCAGCAGAGGAGCTGTATGTCACGCAGGCAGCGGTTAGTCATCAAATTAAAATCTTAGAAGAACATCTTGGGCTAAAGTTGTTTTTACGCAAAAACCGCTCGCTGCTGTTAACCGAGGAAGGGCAGGGCTATTACCTCGATATAAAAGATATTTTTTCACAGTTAATTGATGCCACTGAAAAATTGCTGGCGCGAGGTGCAAAAGGCTCGCTGACGGTGAGCCTGACGCCGAGCTTTGCGATTCAATGGTTGGTGCCAAGGCTCAGTAACTTTAATGAATTGCACCCAGAAATCGATGTACGGATAAAAGCTCAGGACCATGATGACAATTCATTAACCGACGATGTAGATGTAGCGATTTACTATGGCCGTGGCAACTGGAATGGTGTGCAAACCCATAAATTACATACTGAGTATTTCGTGCCGTTATGTAGCCCATTTTTATTAACGGGTCCAAAGCCGTTAAATCAGCCAAGCGACCTCGCGCAACATACTTTATTGCATGACACTACTCGGCGAGCTTGGAAGGCATGGATGAAAACCGCGGGAGTCAGAAACGTTGCGGTCAATACCGGGCCTATTTTCAGTCACTCCTCTATGGTATTGCAGGCGGCAATTCACGGCCAAGGTGTGGCGCTGGGCAATAGCGTACTGGCAAGGCCGGATATTGATGCAGGTCGACTGGTTATTCCATTTAGTCATCACCTTGAAAGTAAGAACGCCTACTACTTAGTATTTAGAGAGTCGCAATCGGAACTGGGTAAAATTGTCTCATTCAAAGAATGGATGCTCGGTATGGTAGAACACGAACAAGAGTTAAATAGTTTATGAGCACAGTAAATATTGAATGGCACTATGCAGAAAATCCAGTTGCACAATTTATTTTTGCCCACGGTGCTGGCGCTGGCAGTGACAGTGACTTTATGCAAGAAATGGCTAAGTTACTAGCTGCAGCGGGGGTTCAAGTGGGCTTGTTTGACTTTGAATATATGCAGCAAGCAAAACGCGAAGAGAAAAAACGTCCGCCTGAACGCGCTCCAAAATTACTCGCTTACTTTGAGCAAGTCTTAGCGGCGGTCGAGCCTGATTTACCGCTATTTATTGGTGGTAAATCGATGGGGGGGCGCATGGCTTCGATGTTGGCCTGCGAGACATCAGTAAATCTTCAAGGTGTTTTGGCATTTGGTTATCCGTTCCATCCGCCGGGAAAACCTGAAAAACTGAGAGTAGATCACTTTCCTGAGCTAAACTGCCCAATGCAAATTTTACAAGGTGAGCGGGATACCTTTGGCAACCGCACTGAAGTGGATGCGATGTGCTTCCCAGAGCAAATAACGGTAAAGTGGCTAAAAGATGGCGATCACTCATTAAAGCCGCGTAAAGTAAGCGGTGTTAGTGAAGCTGAAAGTCGTGCCAATGCAGCAGCAATTGCTGCTAGCTTTATCAAGGAACATTGTCATGGCTAAACTTTATCTCATCGTGGGTAGTGTATTTTGCTTGCTGTCTGTGGCGCTTGGGGCTTTTGCTGCACATGGTCTAAAAGGCCGTCTAAGCGAGTATGCGATTGGCATTTTTAATACTGCTGCACAGTACCAAATGACCCATGGCCTTGCCATTATCGCGACTGCATTTTTAATCAAATGGGGGCTAAAAGTGCAGCTCGTAGGTGGCTTTTTTATCGCTGGCGTATTGCTGTTTAGTGGCAGTCTATACTTACTGGCGTTAACTAATATGAAGTGGCTGGGCCCTATTACGCCTATTGGCGGCAGCTGTTTTTTGATAGCTTGGATCTTATTGATTATTCAAGCTGCTAAATCTTCCTTTTAATTAAGTCTTACTGAGAATCTGATGTCGAGTATCGTTATCTATTGTCGTGGTGGTTTTGAAAATGACGCCGCTGCTGAAATTAATCATTATGCTGCAAAGCATGGTATTGCAGGTTATGTAAAAGCCAAACCTAATACTGCGTACGTAACGTTTGAGTGTTTTTCGCCTAATGATGCTGAGACATTAGCAAAGAAAATAGACTTTAAAAAGCTGGTATTTGCTAGACAGTGGTTTGTTGGTACTTTGCAAACAGATATGCCGATTGAAGATAGAGTCAGTGTGATAAAAGAGGCGGTGCAGGACTTCCCCTTGTGTGGTGAGCTGCGTGTAGAAACACCGGATACCAATGAGGGGAAAGAGCTTTCTAAATTCTGTAAAAAGTTTTCGACGCCTTTATCAAAAGCGCTTGAAAAGCAAAACAAACTTACTCGTGAGGTAAAGTCTGCCAAACCTGTGTTGCATGTGCTGTTTTTAGCGAATAACACAGCGTATGTGGGTTATTCATTCAGTGATAACAATTCACCTTTTTTTATGGGGATCCCGCGCCTTAGAATGCCTTCGGATGCGCCAAGCCGCTCAACTCTTAAGTTAGATGAGGCATTTCATGTATTTGTGCCAAAAGCTCAGCAAGAAACACGTGTGAGATCAGGCATGCGAGCAGTTGACTTGGGGGCGTGTCCGGGTGGTTGGACGTACCAGCTTGTGCGCCGTGGTATGTTTGTTGCTGCGATTGATAATGGACCCATGAATGAAGACTTGATGGAAACAGGACAAGTGAAACACTTCCGTGAAGATGGGTTTAAGTATCGCCCAGAAAAGCGCAATATTGATTGGTTGGTTTGCGATATGGTTGAGAAGCCCACCCGAGTCGCAGACTTGATGGTAGATTGGATAGTTAATGCGTTTGCTCGTGAGCTTATATTTAACTTAAAGCTACCAATGAAAAAGCGTTTTGACAGTGTGTATGAATGTCTCACTTTAATTCATGAAGAGCTGCAAAAATACAATGTTGACTACGAAATTCAAGCAAAGCATTTATATCACGATCGTGAGGAAGTCACGGTGCACATTAATGTATTGAAAGTACCACAAAACTTGTATAGCTGATTGGTAGGTGCTTATTTGTGGTAGGTGCGATTTTACATCTCGAGCACTTTTACAAAATCGCCGTGTAAAACGGCTCCCACACGAGTGGTTCGCTGATTGGTAGGAGCGATTTTATATCGCTAG